>JAPUJS010000637.1 GCA_027296045.1 bacterium
AGGAGATCCAGGGCGAGCACAATTTTGAAGATCTGATCGGAGGGAGCGAGGCGATCGGGAAGGTGTTGACACAGGTGGATCAGGTGGCCTCTACCGATGCGACCGTGCTGATTTTGGGAGAGACGGGCACGGGCAAGGAACTGCTGGCTCGGGCGGTGCACAATCGGAGTGGCCGAAAGGAACGGCCCCTGGTGAAGGTGAATTGCGCGGCCCTGCCTTCGGAACTGATCGAGAGCGAACTGTTTGGGCACGAGAAGGGGGCTTTTACGGGGGCCACCGTCCAGAAGATTGGGCGGTTTGAACTGGCCGATGGCGGCACAATTTTTCTGGACGAAATTGGCGATCTGCCGCTGGAGCTTCAGGCCAAACTCCTGCGGGTGTTGCAAGGGGGCGAGTTTGAACGGCTGGGCAGTGCAAAGACGTTGCAGGTGGATGTGCGGGTGATTGCGGCGACCAACCGGGATCTGGAGGAGGCGGTTCGGGAAAAGACATTTCGGGAGGATCTTTTCTATCGCCTGAATGTGTTTCCCATCCAGAGTCCGCCCTTGCGCGAGCGAAAGGGAGATATCCCGCTGCTGATCACTTATTTTGTGAATAAATACAGCGCCAAGATCGGCCGGTCCATCGAAGCGGTTTCCAAAGAGGCGATGGCGGCTTTGCAGATTTATCCATGGCCGGGCAATGTGCGCGAACTGGAAAACGTGATCGAGCGAGCCGTTATTGTGTGTCCTGGCGATATTTTGGAGGTGGGAGACTGGCTTCCGAAAAGCCATTCGGATGTGATGCTGTCGGCGTCTGGAACGCTGGACGACGTGCAGCGTTCGCATATCCTGGAGGTGCTGGGGCTGACCCAATGGCGGATTCGCGGTCAAGATGGCGCGGCACATATTCTGGGGGTAAAGCCGACCACACTGGAGGCGCGGATGAAGAAGCTGGGAATTGAACGTCAGGAGACTTGACTCCTGGGTCGAATCTCGCTATCTGATCCTCCATACACATTCGTTCTTTCCATCAGGGGCTTGGCCCCTGATTTTTTACTTTTGAGGCGTTTGTAATTGCATTTATCTTTGTTAAACGTGTGAGACAGCATTTATCAGGTGGCGTCGAAGGGAGGAACAGATGGCCGAGGAAAAGGGGAAAGGTATTTATAATGCCGTTGTCATTGGTGCTGGTACAGCAGGACTTGTGACGGCGGCCGGCACGGCGGGATTGGGCGGTCGGGTGGCGTTGATCGAGCGGCATAAGATGGGCGGCGATTGTTTGAACTTCGGGTGTGTGCCGAGCAAGGCGTTGATTTCTTCGGCGCGGTTGATTGATCATATGCGGCATGCGGAAAACTGGGGATTGGACCGAAACGATCCGCAGTTTGAGTTTGTAAAAATTTTTGAGCGGATGCGGGAACGTCGGGCGGTGATTGAGCCGAATGATTCCAGGGAGCGGTTTGAAGAGTTGGGTGTGGATGTGTTCGAAGGCGATGCGCGGTTTGTTTCGCCGTTTGAAGTTGCAGTGGGCGACCTTCGGTTGCAGGCGAAGCATTTTGTGATTGCAACCGGACGGCGTGCGGGGATTCCGCCGATTGAGGGGATTGAGGATGTGCCGTATTATACCAACGAGACGTTTTTTGATGATTTGAACGAGAAGCCGGATCGGATGGTTGTAATTGGCGGCGGCCCAATCGGGTGTGAACTGGGGCAGACGCTGAATCGGTTTGGGGTGGAGGTGACGATTGTGGAATTTTTGCCGAAAATTATGGGGAAAGAGGACGCCAATGTTGCGGACTTCATTTTGGACCGGCTGAAATCGGAAGGGGTGCGGGTGATGACGAGCACGGGGGCGAAGAAGGCGGAGAGGCTGAATGGTAAGATTCACCTGACCGTTGGATCGGCTTCGGGGGAAGGAGAGGATGAGGTGCTGGAAATTGATGCGTTGGTGATTGCGGCCGGGCGAATCCCAAATGTGGAGGGGCTGGACCTGGAGGCGGCAGAGGTGAAGTATGATCGTGGGGGTGTAACGGTGAACGAATATTTGCAGACGTCGCGACCCCATATTTATGCGTGCGGGGATATTGCAGGGCCCTATCAGTTTACACATACCGCCGATGCGCAGGCCCGGGTGGTGGTTCGCAATATTTTGATGCCGCTTCAGTTGTTGCGAAAAAAGATCGATTTGTCGTTGGTTCCCTGGAGTACCTATACGTCACCCGAAGTCGCCCATGTGGGGTTGACCAAGGCCGATGCAGAAGCGCAGGGGATTGCGTATGATTTGTATACGCAGGAGATGAACGAGGTAGACCGTGCGATTGTGGAGAGCGAGACTTTGGGGTTTGCCGAGGTGTTGACGGCCCGGGGCGGCGATAAGATTCTGGGGGTGACCATTGTGGCGGCCCACGCAGGCGATTTGTTGCACGAATTTGTGCTGGCGATGAAACACGGGATCGGGCTCTCTGGAATTGCAGCGACGATTCACGCCTATCCGACATTTGCCGAATTGGCGCGTAAGGTGGGCGATCAATTCAACCGAACGAAGTTGACACCCCGGGCGAAGGAAATTTTTGGTTGGCTTTACAGGCGATCGCGGGGGTAACATGGAAGAACAAAAACGAAGCATCCCCTGGAAATGGATCGTTGTTGCCCTGGTCCTTGTCGGATTGGGCGTCGTTTGGAAGACCTTGCCGATACAAGCTTGGCTAATGGCATTTAATACATGGGTGGCCAGCCTCGGGACAGCGGGATTGGTGGTTTATGGACTGTTTTACATTGTCGCCACGGTGTTGTTTTTGCCCGGGTCGCTTATAACGCTCGGATCGGGATTTCTGTTTGGGGTGGTGTGGGGCACGGTAATGGTATCGATTTCTGCGACTATTGGGGCGTCTTTGGCTTTTCTGGTGGCCCGATATCTTGCGCGGGGTTGGGTGGAAGAGAAGGCAAAGGGGAGCGAAAAATTTCAGGCAGTGGATCGGGCGATCGGACAGCAGGGTGGCAAAATTGTGTTTCTGCTGCGGCTGAGTCCGGCATTGCCGTTTAATTTGAGCAATTTTCTGTATGGCTTAACGGCCGTGCGATTCTGGCCCTATGTGCTGGCAACCTGGGTGGGCACGTTTCCAGGAACAGTGATGTATGTGTATTTAGGTGCGGTGAGCAAGGCGGGTTTGGAGGCGGCAGCGACGGGCAGTGAGGGGACGACGATGGCGCAGCAGGCACTGTTTGCGGTGGGCTTGATCGCTACGGTGGTCGTGACGGTGTTTGTGACGCGGGTTGCACGCAAGGCGTTGGCAGAAACGGCGATGGAGAAATGACGGGAGACATCGGAAAAAGAGATCTGTGAAAGAAATACCGGGACACAGAACCTGTCCCGGTATTTCTTTGGGTGCTGGAAGCGTTCAAGTTCTTTATCATAGGCCTGACAAAACACCGGGGCATTGCATCCCGGTGTTTTGTCAGGTGGGAAAGTCTTCGAAGTCCTGGGCGGGATTGCTGCTGACGGTATCGGAGAGATACAGCGGGGCGTCAGCTTCGACCATGCGGCCATCACCCAGGAGGATCTGATTGGGGGTTTTGGGGTCCACGCGCTTGGGATATTTTTTTCTGAGGATGGCCTGGTCCCGTTCCCGAACCGCTTGAACCTCGTCAAAGTCGAATCCATCTGAAACCGCTGCTTTGAGCCGGTCGAGGTCGGCAGCGACGTCTCCTTCGGCGTTTTTGAGCAGATTGTGCTGCTCGTCCGGGTCGTTTTGCATGTCGAAGGCCAGGTCTTCGCAACCGCGGAAGGCAATGTATTTGTAGCGGTCGGAGCGAATCTGGCGGAACTCGGTGCCTTCGCCCCAGCGCGGCGTGAGCGATTCGGTGATGACGCCGGGTCGTTCGTTTAAGGTGGTGCTGGTCTCCCCTTTTAGCGCATCGGTAAGGTCGACGCCGTCCAGACCGTCTGGTGGTGCAATGCCGGAGAGGCCGCAGAAGGTGGGAAAGAGGTCGGCGAGAGATACGGGAGTGGTGATCTCAGAAGGAGAGAGGTCGCCGTTTCTGTGTTCGGGCAGGGAGAAGATCATCGGCACGTGTGAGGAGGCTTCGTGCCAGGTGTTTTTCCACCAGATGCCGTGTTCGCCGACGAGTTCGCCGTGGTCGGCGACGTATATAATCACAGTATTGTCCAGAAAGCCGCTGTGTTCCAGCAGGGCCAGGAAATCGCCGAGCATTTCGTCGAGGAAGTCGACGGCACCGAAGTAGGCCGCCCGGGCTTTCCTCATTTCTTCTTCTTCGATTTCTTCGGTGCGAAACCCTTTGATGGCACCGACGGTCATGGGGTGATCGGCCGAGTCTCCGGATCGGCTGACCCACGGGGGGGTGACGCCTTCGGGATAATAGCGGTCAAAAAAGCGTTTGGCGGTGGTTAACGGGAAGTGCGGGCGGCTGAAGGAAGTGTAGAGCAGCCAGGGTTGTTCGGGGTTGGCGTGGCGGTTCTCGCGGAGCCAGGCCAGAGATTCGCGGGCGATCATGTTTTCCTGGAGCAAGGATTCGGGCACTTCGCTGATGCCGGCATCGACGGTGCGCGAACGCAGGCTGTCCTGGCCATCCAGTTTGTTCAAGGGGTCGTACTGGTGGGAACACATGCCGCCGAAGTCGCCATAGGGGCGGGCGCCGAATCCGGCATATTGTACAGATCCACCGATATGCATTTTGCCCACGGTGGCGGTGCTGTAGCCGTTGGATTGGAAGTGGGAACCGAAGGTGGGAAGTTCGGGGTCTAAAATGGAGCCGTTGGACCAGGCACCACAGCGGTGAGGGTGCCGGCCGGTGAGCATGGCGATGCGGGAAGGCGAGCAGAGGGGGAACTGGCAGTAGGCGTTGCTGAGGTGGACGCCCTGAGAAATAAGGCCGTCGAGGGTGGGCGTTTGACAGGGTTCTCCGCCCTGTTCTTTGCTGCGGGCAGAAAGAAAGCGAAAGGAATGTTCGTCGCTGTGAAGGACGAGGATGTTGGGCTGATCGGGCATGGAACCTCCCTGAATGGGCTTGTTTATTTTTGGACATTCGGCTATTTTGAATGCCAAACTATTACAAAATAACGTTTATGTAAAGCGAAAGTCAAGGAGGTGTCTGGTGCCGAATGAGCAAACCTGGGATCCGGAGCGGTATAAGCGAAATGCTCGGTTTGTAACCGAAATGGGAACGCCTGTTGTGGATCTGTTGGACCCAAAAGAGGGGGAATGGATTTTGGATTTGGGCTGTGGTGACGGGGTGTTGACCGAACAGATTGCAGCGATGGGGTGCAACGTGGTAGGAGTGGATGGTAGCGAAGCGTTTGTCAAAACGGCAAAGGAGCACGGTTTGACCGCCTATGTGATGGACAGACAGGCGCTTACCTTCGAGGAGTGGAAAGGAACCCCTTTCTGTGCTGGATTATGTCCAATCAAATACGACGCCCAGAACCTCTTTGGGATGATCTGCCAACATGGTGTAGATTTCCTGACACGGTTCGGGTTTTGACACGTGGGTAATCAGGTCTTCGATGGGAAGTTTTCCGGCTGCCATCAGGCGCAACACCAGGTCTCGGTCCCGGTCTTTGGACCAGCGATAGTAGAGGTGGTCCTGGTCGGGTGTTTTGGGCTGATGGGCCCCTAAAATGCTTATTTCGCGAAGGTGGACGTCGGCCAGGAAGTCCATTTCGACGGTGCCTCGAGGGGAACCCAGGGCGACGAGGCGACCCGCCAGGCAGGGGAGCTTGACGGCCGCAGGATAGACGGCGGGTTTGCCGGTGGCTTCGATCACGACGTTGACGCCGTCTTCCACGCAGTGGGGTAAAATGGCTTCCCGGAGGTCTTTCACCTCTTTGGGGTTGAAACACACATCGATGCCCCGGTCCCGGGCTTTCTGGATTCGGAAGGGGTCGAGGTCGATGCCGATGACCGGGGTGGCACCCGAGAGTTTTGCATAGGTGGCGGCGAGCTGGCCGACAATGCCCAGGCCAAAGATGGCGACGACTTCTCCCAGTTCGATGCGGGCGACCCGGTGCCCATGTATGGCGATAGCGGCCATGACCATAAAAACGGCGGCTCTAGGCGACAGGCCTTCCGGGACTTTGCGGTAAAACCGGGTCAGGACGGCGTGGCTGGCGTGGTTGCCCTGTCCGGCAACGCGGTCGCCGGGCTGGATGTGCTGCACCTGGCTGCCGACTTCCAGGACGGTGCCGGTGCTGCAATAGCCGGTGGTGCGTGGAAAGGATCGTTTGCCGCCGGGTTCTGCCCCCTGGATCCAGCCGTAGACTTCGGTGCCCACGCTGACGGCAGTATAATCGTTTTTGACCAGGATGCCGTTTGCAGGCACAGGACCGGGATCAAATGTTTCGAGTTCGATTTTTCGGGTATCGGGGCAAATGAAGCGTTGGGCGTCCATGGGGGTGCTCCTACGGTTGATGATTCGCATGGGGTTATGGGTGAAACCCCGGGCTTGTGTCCGGAGAGAGGGCGATACAGGCTATGGCGGATCCATCGGCACTTTCTGGCGTTTGGGAACCAGAGGATCGTATTTAAACCCACGGGTTTTCTTTTTAAATTCCGCCCGGGCTTCTTGCAATTTTTTCTTGTCTTGCATGAGATCGATGGCCGAGCCTGCAAAGACTTTGGCGGTCTGGAGGATGGACCGTTCGGCAAAAGGCATCAGGGCCTGGGCGGCCATGTCCCGGTGGTGTCCGGGTGTGCCTTTGGTGTAGCAGACCATCTGGAAACGGCCCAGGGGAACGAGCCAGGAGACGTTGTCTTCGTCGGTGGAACCGCGGCCTTGAGACCCCCGACCCTCTTTGACGGTGGTATTAAATTCGCCGTCATAGTTTAGTTTTTGGACGCGTTCTCGGTCGGCTTTTGTTGCACGGGGTGGCCCGAATAGTTTCAGGTTTTTGTGGACGACATCGCACATCGTGTCGTTGGGTAAGCGGGGGTAGACGGCTGTGATGCGATGCCATTTCATGGTGGTTTCGGTGGCAATGGCTGCGCCCTTGGCACAAGCGGTGAGCCGTTCCCGGATCTCGTCGACCTGGGCGCGGTCTTTGCCCCGGACATAATACCAGACTTTGGCATAGGCAGGCACCACATTGGGCGCGTCTCCGCCGCCGCGGATGACGCAGTGAATGCGGACATTTTCGGGGACGTGTTCGCGCAAATAGTTGGCGGCCACGTCCATGAGCATGACGCCGTCCAGGGCGCTGCGGCCGTTGTGGGCGCTGGCGCCGTGGGCGGTTTTGCCGGCAAATTCATATACGAGGGAGTCCATGGACGATCCGCCGTAGTTGTTGACCCCCGAATCGGCACCGGGGTGCCAGGCCAGGACGGCGTCGAGGTCTCGGAAGGCCCCGTCCCGGGCCATGTAGACTTTGCCGGACAGGGTTTCTTCGGCGGGGCATCCGTAGTAGATGATCTGGCCCTGAGAACCGGTGGATTCGAGAACGGTTTTGGCGGCGACCGCACCTACGGCCGGGGCTGTGCCCAGAAGGTTGTGGCCTCAGCCGTGTCCCCAGGTGCCGTCTGCAGCGCCACAGTTGGGCAGGGCGTCGTATTCGCCGAGCATGCCAATAGCAGGTTTGCCTTTGCCCCAGGTGGCGCGAAAGGCGGTGGGAATATTTTTGAAGGAAAACTCGATTTGGAAACCGTTTTCACCCAGATAGTCGGCCAGGCGTTTCGAGGAGTTGGTTTCGCGAAAGGGGAGTTCGGCCCAGGCGTGGATCTCCCTGGAAATGGTCCGGGCCTGTCTGGCCTGAGATTGGACTGCTTTGTCGACGCGATTTTTTTTGGTTTTAGAGGTCATGTTAAGGAAAGCTCCTTATGGTGGGGGTTATGAAATTTTCGATTTGGCCTTGTGGAAGGTCTGAATTTCCTGCTCCGGGTACAATCGCTGCAAGGTCCGAACACATGTTGTCCCGAGATTGCGACTGTAGAAAGTCGGGGCGAGGAGGCATCCTCGACGTCGGGTTTAGATTTCGGATGCAACCGCATCGCCTACTTCTTTGGTTTTGGCTTTGCCGCCCAGGTCGCCGGTGTGGGTGGTGTCGCTTTGCAGGACGCGGGAGACGGCATCGTCTATGGTCTTGGCGGCGGCCCTGGCTTCGGGGTCGTTGTGGCGTTCTCCGATCCAGGTGAGCATCATTGAGGCCGAGAGGATCTGGGCAACGGGGTTGGCGATGCCTTCGCCGGCAATGTCCGGGGCCGTGCCGTGGGAGGGTTGGAAAATGCCGTATTGATCGCCCACATCGGCGGAAGGGGCCATGCCCATGCCCCCGATGGTGCCTGCGGCGAGATCGGAGATGATGTCGCCAAACATGTTTTCGGCCACGACCACGTCGTAGAAATCGGGGCGGCGAACCTGGTGGACCGTGTAGGCGTCCACGTAGGCATAATCGCGTTCGGTGTCGGGATACTGGTCGCCAATCCGGTCGTAGATTTCGCGGAAATAGGCCTGGGATTTGAGCACGTTGGCCTTGTCCACACAGGTGACCCGGCGGACCCCGTCTAGCGGGGCACCGTTGCGCTGTTGGGCGATTTCAAAGGCGTATTTGACAATGCGTTCGGTACCTTTTTTGGTGATGATCATGCTGTCGATGGCAACTTCGTCTCCCACCCGAATCCCGGCACCTCGGGAGGCATAGAGGCCCTCGGTATTTTCCCGCATGATCACGTAGTCAATGGGAGGATCGTTGGCCAGGAGGGGTTTGACGCCGAGATATTTTTTGATCGGGCGGATGCCGGCGTAGAGGTCCAATACAAAGCGCAGGGTGAGCTGGGGTGCGATTTCGGTGCCGTCGGGAAAGCGGACGTTGGGATCTCCGGCCGAGCCGAAGAGGACGGCGTCGCTTTTTTTACATGCCTCCAGAGTTTCGTCGGGGAGGTCGGTACCGGTTTTCTGATAACAAGCGGCACCAACGGGGTGTTCGCTGAAGACAAAACGCAGATCGGGGTGTGGTTTTTCCAGCGCAAGCAGGGCTTTCACCGCTTCTTCGACAACTTCGGGGCCAATACCGTCTCCCGGAAGGACGGCGATTTGATAGGTGGGCATAAAGATCCTTTCTGGAAACTGTGTAAGGGGCCTTCGTGCCCCTTTCTGCTTCTATAATATTCAAAGTCAAGGTATGAGCTTAAGGGGGAGATCCCGGTGGTGCTGGGGCGCAAAAAGCTGGGCGTTATGAATGTGGAGCCAGGTCATAGGTCAATCGACAATCGCGTCCAGGATTCGGGCACATTACGATTTTTCGATGCGGAATCCGTCTTCGGACTGTACTCCTTGTTCGATGACGTCCGGTTCCAGGTCAAAGCCCGTGCCGGGCGTGTCGGGCACGATGAGACGGCCGTTTTTTTGTTCCCAGCCGTCCAGGACGACCCCGTTCAGATCGGCCGGGGCGGCTTCCTGAAGGCAAAAGTGGGGCACAGAGGCGGCAAAGTGGGCGTGGCAGTAGCGTTCGATGATAGAGCCCCAGCAGTGGGGAGCGCACTGGGCGCCCCAGGGCTCGATCTTGTCGGCCGTGGCCCTCCACCAGGTGAGGCCTTTGGCGCGGAAGTCGTGCTGGACTACGTCGATCCACCCCGATTGGACCATGTCGAAAAAGTTGGGCGGTGGTGGACCGGATTCGCCATCGGCGACGAGGGTGTCGTAGCCTTTTTCCCGAATGAATTCTTTGAGGGGTTCATTGAAATTTCGGTCTTCCGGGAAGGGCTCTTCAAACCAAAACAGGCCCACGTCCTCGCAGCGTTCCAGGATTTCCTTGGTCATGTTCAGCACACCCCCATTGTTCGAATCGACGAGAATTTTGGCATCGGGTCCTGCGGCTTCCCGAATGGTGTGGATGACCAGGACGTCTCGATCCTGGCCTTCCTGGAGGGGCATCCATTTGCCGCCCCGGCCAATTTTGATTTTGAAATTTTGATATCCGTAGTCGTGGCCGGTCTGGACTTCGTCTTTAAAGATCTGGACGGCTTCTTCATCGGCAGCATCCAGGTCGTCGATATAAACCGAGCCGTCGTAGAGTTCGACCTCCCGGGAGCCGCGGGCGCCAAGGAGTTGATACAGGGGTTGGTCGGAGAGTTTGGCAATTAGGTCCCAGAGCGGGAGGTCGATGATGACGCCGTCTTCGAGGGCGCCTTCGGGCAGGCGAAACAGGTCGCTGAGGGGTTTGCCCAGCAGGGCTTCGGCGTCTTCCCTGCTGAGGCGGGACCAGCCAATGCCGACGGTGCCGCTTTCGGTGTGCAGGCGAACGACCGGATCGGTTACAGTGTCGCCATGGATGCCTGCTTTGGCGTTGCGGCCAATGAGTCGTGGTCGGCGGATTTTGAGAGTGATTTTTTCGATTTTGACAATGCGATCGGAGAGCAGGTCGGACATGAAAAGAAGCTCCTTTCTGGAAATCGTGTATTGGGGTCTCTAAGGTAGAGCAGGCCCGACGGGTTGTCAAATGATAATGGGAGTGTGAGAAAAGGGCTATTTGAACCTTTGACCTTGAATTTTGGTAGGGATCGGGTTATCTTTGTATGTGTATATGACTATATGTGCCAGACGTTCTCTCAGGAGCGATTCATGGTGATACTTTCGGAAGACGATATTCGGCATTTTAAGCGCGAAGGGTATTTGATCAAGCGCGGGGTGCTGGACCCAGATCTGATGGCCCGTGCCCGCGCCCGGCTGTGGGATGGAGCGCCTCCGAGCCGAAAACGGGACGACCCGGAGACCTGGGTAGGGCCGTTTACGCCGGAAGAGGAAAATAGAGACGGGAGCAATGCCAGACGGGGATATCGCTGGAATTTTCGAGAACCGGGCGGAGAAGATTTTATGGTGCGCCTTCTGGCCAAAGATCCGTCGGTCTATGGGATGGCCGAGCAGCTTTTGGGCAAAGGCAAGCTGATTGAGCCCGAACGGATTCGGGGTATTTATTGCACAATGCCTTATGATGTGGAGATTCCAGAACGGCCGCCGGGCTGTCACGTCGACGCACATCCGTTTCATTTTGGCGTGGTAGGCTATATCGACTTTGTCCCGCCAGGAGGAGGAGGCTTTACGGTTTGGCCAAAGAGTCATCGGTCTTTTTACTACGATTTTTATTCGCAACACAAGATCGAACCGACGGGGCAATACGACACAGATCGGGAGACCATTGGCAAGGAATGGGCATTTGCAGATTGTCACGGCGCTCCGGGCGATATTGTCTTCTGGCATCATCGGATTGGGCACACGGCCTCGCCGAACGGGTCGCGTCAGATACGACAGGCGGTATTGTATGATTTCCGCAAGAAGGATCTGGTGAGGACAATGGAAGAACCACCCTGCGAAGACATGTGGCGAGACTGGTCGGATGCGGTGCGGGAGATGGAAGAATAGGGTTTTAAGTTGGTTGTCTGGAGCCTGGAACTTTATTTATGGCACGGATACTGTTGGTTGATGACGATGATCTGTCGCAGTCCATTCTTCGGGATTTGTTGGGCGGGTTTGGACACCAGGTGGTAGAGGCAGCAGATAGTGTGGAAGGTTTGAAGTGCTTTCAGCGGTTTGAAGTGGATCTGGTGATCAGCGACCTGTTTATGCCCCAGCATGGGGGGCTGGAATTTATTCGGAACATTCGGGCCCTGGATCCGGATATGGGGATTATTGCGGTATCGGGGATCCAGCTGGACGCTAAAAAGGTGATTTTCGACCAGGCCCTCCAGGCCGGGGCAGCTTATGCGCTGGAAAAACCTTTCCGACCCAAGGTGCTGCAACAGGCTGTCGAAACGCTGCTTGGGGACGCAAATTCCGGTTGACTTCTCCGGCAGATTTGATTTTTTTGCTTCTTGGCGGAATGAAGCAAACGGGTTTCTTTTTTCTTCCGGGTGATTGGGGGCGTTGGGGAAGCCCCATCAACCGTCGGGAAACGGGATCGCATGGCTATGCAAAATGGCGATGTCCTAAAAATAATCGAAAAGGCCAAAGACCTGCCCACGCTATCGACGGTGGCGACCCGGGTTTTGAGTGTGACTTCGGGGGCGGAGACGTCGGTCAAAGAAGTGGCTGAGTTGATCGAAAAGGATGTGGCATTGTCGGTCAAGGTTCTCCAGGTGATCAATTCGCCGTTTTATGGGTTTGGCCGGGGGATTACCAGCGTCTCGGAAGCGGTCGGGCTTATGGGCTTTGAACAAGTGGGCGACCTGGCACTGGGTATCTCGGTCATGGGCAGTTTTTTCCAGGACGACACCTTCGGGTTTAGCTTCCGGCATTTCTGGGAACGGTGTGTGGGCAATGCTGTGGCGGCCGTGAAATTGACGGCCCTGGTGAAGCCCGACGCCTCTCATTCTATTTTTACCGCTGCTCTGCTCCAGGATATTGGTACCTGTTTGCTGGTGCAAAACATGCCACTGGCCTATGGGATGGCACTCGGGGTGGCCAAAGAGCGCAATTCTCATATTGTGGAGGCCGAGCGAGAGATTCTGGGGGCCGATCATACGGAGGTCGGGGCGATTTTAGCGGACAAGTGGAGCTTGCCGATCTCCTTGCAGATATCCATTCGATACCATCATTTTGCCGAGTTTGGCGACGATCCGGGCGAGGAGGTGGCCAACCATCACCTGTCCACCGAGGTCAAGGTGATCAACGTCTCCAATTTGATGACCAAGGCCTTTTATGAAGAGGAAGACGTGGAAGGTGTGCGGACGGCTCTGACGGATCGGGCCGAGGACTTGCTCAAGTTAAAACCCGACCAGGTGGAGGCCATTCTGGATCAGTTGCCTCTGGAGATCGAGCAGGCCCGGTTGTTATTTCTTCCCACCAGCATGGAAGAAGTACCTCCAGTGGTGGAAAAGGATGTTCCGGATGAAGAAGAGGCGCGTCGGGCCATCCGGAAGCAAGACAAGAGCAAACATAAGATTCTGGTGGCCGAAGACTCGGCGGCGACCCGGATTGCGATTTCAAATATGCTCAAGCGGATGGGCTATGAGGTGATCATTGCCTTTAACGGCGAAGAGGCCGTGAAACTGGCCCGCCGGGAGAAGCCCGATCTGATTATGCTGGATGTTCTGATGCCCGTGATGGACGGTATCGATGCGCTTCGAGAAATCCGGGCGGATACCCAGTTGCGCACCACACCGGTGGTGATGCTGACTTCGATGACGGATATTCGAATGGTGACCGAGGCGATTGAGGCTGGGGCCAACGATTATATTGCCAAACCTTTCCAGGTCTCGCTGTTGATTGAGCGGGTGGAACGATATATTCATGCAAGATGATCTTTCAGAAGCGATCGAATGGGAGACCCTCCGGATGTGTTCTGGGGGGTTTTGTTTTATGTCCTGCGTTCCAAGTTCGGACCTTCGGATTTGGAGTGTTTGAACTCGGGATCTGGAACTCCGAACTTGGAACGGAAATTGCCCTTGACGGGTTCCACAAGATGTAGTATAATTTGAGGGTTACATAGGGAAGAAATCCACAAAATATGGTATATAAACGTATCGGCATCTTGTTGTGACGCATACGGAGTATGAACCTCAGGCCTTCCTTAGCTCTCCTCCCTGCTTTGCCCCCTTTTGTTTCCCCAACTCTTTAATAACGACGTGAAATAGCTATAATTGTATTATTTTCAGTAAATTACCAACCAGGATGTTCACGGTTTCAGGAGGACATACGTTGTATCTTTCTCGTCTAGAAGCCTATGGATTTAAGTCGTTTGCCCAAAAACTGGATCTGCCCTTTGAATCGGGGATTACCTGTGTGGTGGGCCCCAATGGATGTGGCAAATCAAATGTGGTGGATGCGCTTCGGTGGGCCCTGGGGGAACAGCGACCCCGATCGTTGCGTTCCAGCAACATGACCGAGGTGATTTTTTCGGGCACGCGGTCCCGGAAGCCTCTGGGGATGGCCGAAGTGTCGGTCACCCTCGACAATTCCAAAAAATTGCTGCCGACCGATTTTGCCGAAGTGACGGTTACGCGAAGGCTGTTTCGCTCGGGCGAGAGCGACTATTTGCTCAATAAGATCCCCTGCCGGTTAAAGGATATTCAGAACTTACTGATGGATACGGGGCTGGGGGCCCAATCCTCGTATGTGATTGAGCAGGGTATGGTAGACGAAATTATCTCGGATAACGCCGAAGAACGACGGCGGGTGTTTGAAGAGGCCGCCGGGGTGACGCGTTATAAGATCCGGCGGCGGTCGGCCTGGAACAAGCTGATTTCCATTCAGGGCGATTTGCAGCGGATTGCCGATATCATCGGCGAAGTGGAACGGCAGGTGGCTTCGCTGCAACGTCAGGAACGAAAGGCCCGGCTGTATAAACAGGTGTCGGATGAATTGCAAACACTGGAGATCGCGCTTGCCCGGTTTCGGTATTTTGATATGTCGGATCGGGCACGTCCGATGCTGGAAGAGATGTCGTTTTTGAAAGAAGATGTGGAGGTTGGCGAGACAGACATGGCCGGATTGGAAGCGCGTTTGGAAGCGCTTCGGATGGAACTGACCGAGCAGGATCAGGCGCTTTCGGCGGCCAATATGGCCGTGAGCCAGCAGGTGGATCTGGTGCATCGCAAAGATCGGGAAATTCTGGTGGCCCGAGAAGAAGTGCGCAGCATCAAAGGCTTTTTGGAACGCGCCTCCGGGCAACGGAAAACCCTTGGGCTGCGGCAACAGGAAGCCCGAGAAGGGCAGGCGACGGCCGAGAAGGGGCTGGTGGAGGCCGAAGATCGGTTGAAGGGGATGGAAACGGCTTTAGAGGCTGAGATGACGGCCCTGGAGAAGGCCACAGAAGAGCTGGATGCCCATCGGGCAAAAGCGGATGATCAAAAACGCAGGTTGATTGCGCTGTTGCGAGAAGGTAGCGAACAGGGCAAGGGCCTGGAGCGGCTGCGGGCAGAGCAGGATGGGGCCCAAGAACGCAGTGCCCGGCTCCACGACGATGTGGCCCGGGTGGGGGCGCTTCGGACAGAAGCGGATGGTGCAGTACGTGCGGCCGGGGACCAGATTGAGACCATCGAGCGGGAGATTCAGGCACATACCGAAACACGGACGGCCCACGTTGAGGCCCGAGACCGTCTGCAGGCCGAGCGGGACGATCTGGTGGAACAGCGCAACAGGACCCGGGCCCGGTTGGAGGCAGATGAAGCGCGAATGGCGCTTTTGGTGAAGTTGAAAGAGGGGTTTGAGGGATATTCGAAAGGGGTTCGGGCCCTGGCAGTGGATTCGCCATTTTCAGCGCGTATTCGGGGCGTGGTGGCCGATTTGGTCCAGGTGGATTCTGTCCATCTGGTGGCCATTGAGTCGGCCCTGGGGCAGGTGCTCGAGTGTTTGCTGGTGGATGCTACAGACGATGCGTTGGAAGCGATGGATTATCTGAGAACGGGTTCCTATGGGGCGGCGGCATTTTTACCTGTGGAAAGGATTTTGCAGCCCAGTGGCACGCCCTGGAAAGCTCCAGAAGAAGACGGAGTCATTGGCCGGGCGTCGGATTTGTTGGTGGGCGGATCGGACGGCGCGGTGCGGGCGCTGTTGCGGCAGACGCTGGTTGTGAAAGATGTGGAGACGGCACTTGCAGTGACCCCCCAGATGCGGGCGATTGGGGTGGATTTGGTGACGCTTTCGGGCGAGGTGTTTGCGGCCAATGGCACGGTGTTTGGGGGTGCGGAGGCCCATGCGGAGTCTGGATTGGTGGGGCGCACGCAGCAGATCGCGTCTCTGGAGGCAGATCTGGCAGATGGTCGAGATCGGTTGGATCATCTGGAAGGCCAGATCCAGCGTGTGGGGGAGGCTTTGAATGGGGAGGTTGCGAGAATTGCGTCGGAAGACGGGGTTCTGGCCCATTTGCAAAACCGGCGGGCGGGGTTACAGCGCGACCGGCAAAATGCCAGTGTCGAAGTACAGCGCCAGACCCAGAGGGGGACGGAACTGGAGGAGGAGGTTGCCCGGTTGAAGGACGGGTTCGAAGTACGGACCCGGCTGATTGCGGAAGAGGAAGCGAGTCTGAAGGCCGTGGAGGAGCAGCGGGGACAATTGGAGGGAGCGGCCCGAACGTCGGATGCGGTTTTGCAGGAACAGGAACTCAAACGCCGGAATCAGCAGGATGCCGTGTCCGGGCGGCGTGTGGAGATCGCTTCGTTGAAAGAGCGGTTGGAGAATTTGCGTTTGACGAAGGACAGGCTGGAAAAAGAACAGGTTTCGATTGGAGAGGAACTGGACCGGCTTTCCCGAGAATGTGCGTCGAGCGAGAGACGAAAGGGGGAACGGGAAACGGCTATTGAACGGGCTTCGGAGGAACTCAAAGAATTACACCGCGTGCAAACCGAGGTGGAACAAAGACGGGATTCTCAGGCCCAACAGCAGCAGGAATTGATGGCCAATGCCCGAGGTCTGGAGGATGGGCTGCGGGAAAAGGGTCGGAAAATGACCCAGAGTCGGGATCGTTTGAGCGAGTTGCAGGTGGGAATGGTCGAGTTAAAGACACGTGGGGAAGAATTGCTGGAACGCCTCAAGCGGGATTATGAGGTCGATGTTGAGGCAATGAACCGGTTGGACGATCCGGAATTTAGCGCCGATATTACAGACAAAAAGATTCAGGAGTTGCAAGAGCGTCTCCGGCGCATGGGGTCTGTGAACCTGGCGGCTTTGGAAGAATATGAGGTTCAAAAAGCGCGTTATGAGTTCCTGGTGGGCGAGCGGGACGATGTCTTAGAAGCCGAAGCGATTTTGAAGCGGACCATTCAGAAAATCGATCGGACGGCTCGGGGGCGATTTTTGGATACGTTTGCTAAGATCCGGGAGCATTTCCACTGGACGTTCCAGCAGTTTTTTGAGGGCGGTGAAGCGGATTTGATGATACCGCCCGACGAAGATCCCCTGGAGGCCCCTTTGCTGATCACAGCCCGTCCGAGGGGCAAGCAGCTTCAGAGCATCAATTTGCTTTCGGGCGGCGAGCGGGCGTTGACGGCGATTGCGCTGTTATTTGCCATTTATCTGGTGAAGCCGAGCCCGTTTTGTATTCTGGATGAAGTGGACGCGCCTTTGGACGATGCGAATGTGGATCGGTTTGTGCGGGTGGTGCGGCAATTTTCAGAGCATTCGCAATTTATCGTGGTCACACACAACAAGCGCACCATGGAATGCGCCGATTGTTTGCACGGGGTGACCATGGAAGAGCCGGGGGTATCGAAGCTTGTGTCGGTGCGGATGGGAAGTAAGGAAGAGATCGAACCGGATCAGGTGGATATGTTGACCGAAGCGCCTGCACCGGCGGATGACGATTGAGATTGCAGAGGGGGATCACAGAGGGGGATCGCAGAGGGCCGCAGATGTCCGCCCCTATCCTTCCCCCCCGGCGCAGAGGGCCGCAGATGTCCGCCCCAGATGGGAAGACCGGTGCCAAGGGTGTTGATCTATAACGTGAGCGGAAATTTTTGTATTTCCGCTCATTTTTTTTCAAGGGAGGCAGGATGGACGATAGCATTTATGAACGGATCGGGGTGCGGTCGTTTATTAATTGTTGTGGAACCCGGACGATTCACGGGGGGACGCTGATGTGGCCGGGGGTGAAAGAGGCGATGATGGCGGCGGCCGATGGGTTTGTGAATATGGATGAACTGATGGAGGGCGTGGGACGGCGGTTGGGCGAGTTGACGGGGGCCGAATGGGGGATGGTGGCATCGGGTGGGGCTGCCGCACTTTGTCATGCAACAGCCGCCTGTGTGGCAGGGGCCGATCCGGAGGTGATGTTGCGGTTGCCGGATACGCGGGGGTTGAAGGACCGGGTGGTGATGTTGAAGGGCGGACGATTTACGTATGACCACGCGATTCGGACGGTGGGGGTCGAGATTGTGGAGGTGGGAGACGAAGGGGAACTGGTGCGCGCGCTGGATGAGCGGGTGGTAATGGTGGCCCTGCTGGGCACGCACGATCCGGAGGCATCGGTTCGGTTGGAGGCGGTGGTGTCGCATACCGGGCAAAGGGGGATTCCAGTGCTGGTGGATGCGGCTTCCGAGCATCTGAAACGGCCCAATCCCTATCTGTCTCGGGGCGCGACAATGGTGTCGTATAGCGGCGGGAAATATTTGCGGGGCCCTCAGGCTTCGGGATTGCTTTTGGGCGAAGAAAAATGGGTGCGAATGGCCTGGCTGAATGCAGCGCCCCACCATGCAATTGGGCGGGCGATGAAGGTGGGCAAGGAAGAGGTGATGGGGGTTTTGGCGGCGGTGGAATACTGGGCAGATGGGCGAGATCACGCGGGCGAACGGGCGCAGTGGCGAACGGATTTGCAGGTGATTTCGGAGTGTGTGACGGCGTTGGACGGAGTGGAGACGGAGATTTTGGAACCGGCGGATCTTGAGAATGGGGTGCCGAAGATGGAGATTCGGTGGGGGGCGTATGCAGGCGAGATTTCGGGTTTGGCGCTTCGTGAGCAGTTGCTGGAAGGGACGCCACGTATTGTGCTGGACGATCGGTGGGCAACGGATGCGTCGGTGTTGATCGCGCCGTTTTCACTCCAGCCTGGCGAGGCGGCGATTGTGGGCGAGCGGATTCGAGAGGCTCTGGAACAGGCGCCTGAGCGACGTGAAAAAGCGAATGAATCTCCTGTTCCGGTTGCGGGAACCTGGACAGTTGAGATTGGGTTTGTGATGGGGACTTCCACGCACCAGGTGACGCTGGAGCAGGCGGGTGAGACACTGCGCGGGACACATCAAACGCGATTCCACAGCAATCCGCTTATCGGCTGCGTGCGCGGGGACCAGGTGGATTTTTCGAGTTTGCATCCTTATGAAGGCACGCATCTGGCGTATCGATTTGTGGGATGTGTGGATGGTGATGAGATGGAAGGGACGGTGGAACTGGGCAGTGAAGGGCAGTCGGCACCGGGACCGCTGAATCGAAGGGAGTATGGGAAGGGACAGTGGCGGGCGAAGCGGGTTGGGTGACGTAGAGGATGGATCGCAGAGGGCCGCAGAAGCCCACCACCCACCTCCCACTGTGTCATGTGGGCGTGATAGGGGCAGAGACCCTTGCCGACTGTGTTACAGAAATACGCAATCGGTGGAATCAGACACTTGGCGGCGGCAACCGTCCGAGCACCCCTTCGATTGCCCACCCCAGGGCCAACAGTGACTGGTC
>JAPUJS010000638.1 GCA_027296045.1 bacterium
CAATATGGCAACAACAGAAGACAAAGTTGATGTTGTTGACGGCAAGATGGACATGCAGGAGCTTCAAAAACTCACCATACCATTGCTCAACAAACAGGCGCAGGGCCTGGAGATTCAGGGCTACAGCAGCCTGCGAAAGCAAGAACTCATCTTCTCCATCTTGCAGGCACAAACCGAAAAGGGTGGCCTGATCTTTGCCGAAGGCGTGCTGGATATTCTGGAAGACGGTTTTGGCTTCCTTCGATCTCCCAAATACAATTATTTGCCAGGCCCCGACGACATCTATGTGTCCCATTCGCAGATCAAACGGTTCAATCTGCGCACCGGTGATACCATATCCGGCCAGATTCGTCCCCCGCGAGGAGACGAGAAATATTTCGCCCTGATCCGCGTGGAAGCCGTCAACTATGGAGACCCTGAACAGGCCAAACAAAAAATACTCTTTGACAACCTCACCCCACTCCACCCCGAGGACCGAATCAACCTGGAATATGATCCCCAGGACCTTTCCACCCGCATCATGAACCTGCTCACCCCCATTGGATTGGGCCAACGGGGTATGATTGTGGCCCCCCCTTTTACCGGCAAAACCATGTTATTACAATGCATTGCCAATTCCATCACCCAGAATCACCCCGAAATCGATCTGATGGTCCTCCTGATCGACGAGCGCCCCGAGGAAGTAACCGATATGCTCCGGTCGGTCAAGGGCGAAGTCATCAGTTCCACCTTTGATGAACCCCCGGCCCGCCACGTCCAGGTTGCCGATATGGTCATTGAAAAGGCCAAACGGCTTGTAGAACACCAAAGAGATGTGATTATCCTGCTCGATAGTATCACGCGCCTTGCCAGGGCCTACAACACCGTCGTGCCCCACAGCGGACGGGTCCTTACGGGCGGTCTGGACTCCAATGCTATGCAGTGGCCCAAACGCTTTTTCGGGGCCGCCCGCAATATCGAAGAAGGCGGCAGTCTCACCATCATTGCCACCGCCCTGGTTGAAACCGGCAGTCGGATGGACGAAGTGATTTTTGAAGAATTCAAAGGCACGGGAAATATGGAACTCAAGCTCGACCGACGATTGAGCAATCGCCGTGTTTTTCCTGCCATTGATGTCACCCAGTCCAGTACGCGCAAAGAAGAACTTCTGCTGGAAAACAAGGAACTCAACCGGATCTGGATTCTTCGCAAGCTGCTCAACCAGATGCAACCCCTTGAAGCAATGGAATTTTTCATCGGCCGCATGAAAGAAAGCAAGACCAACGAAGATTTCTTAAATTCAATGAGTGAACCCGTGTTATAAAATAGATCTCCCAGGCTATGGTAAAAGTGCGGAACGACGTTGATTTTGACACATCATTTTGCGCTTTTTCCAACACCACATCAGCCTTCTTGTTCAGCCAAAACTTGCTTTTTCAGGCCAACTTTTATATATTTGGGAGCTTCGGATTTCCTTTCCAATAATTCAAAAAACCCCTGGAAAGTACTCAACGATAAATCATCTAAAAATAATATTTTACAGGAGTTTTTCATGAAACCAGAGATCCATCCTGATTACCGTGACGTGGTCTTTGAGGATTCAAGTGCCGACCCGCCCTACCGGATCAAAACCCGCTCGACCCGAACCTCGGAAGAATCCATCGAATGGGAAGACGGCAACACCTATCCTCTCATCAAGGTTGAAATCAGTTCGGCAACCCATCCCTTCTATACCGGTAAAATGATGCTGATTGATACCGCCGGGATGGTCGAACGCTACCGCAGACGTTATGGCCAGGTATCTGAATTCGATGAAACATCGGAACAGCCTGCAGAGGTAAGCACAGAAGCAACCGAAGAAGACACAGCCACAGACGCGACACAAGAAGACCAATAGCAACATTCCATGGTTCCAGGTGGACCGACATCCCGATGAAAATCTCAGGATGTCGGTCCACCTTTTTTCATCCCCTCGCAAGCGATGTGACGTCCTCTTCACTCTTTATGTAATGGAGCGAAACGTGTTTGATCAGCTGGAAAATGTTGAAAAGCGGTACCAGGAGATCGGCGAAGAAATGGCCCGTCCGGAAGTGGCATCCAACCCGGGCCACTTCAACAAGCTCAATCGGGAATTCCACAGCCTGGATGAAGTCGTAAACGCCTACCGCGGCTATCGCAACATTTGCCAGGGTCTGGAAGAAGCCGAAGAAATCCTGGCCGAGTCAGATGATGAAGAGCTCACCGAAATAGCCCAAATGGAAAAAGAAGAGCTTCTCCAACAACAGACCGAATTGGCCGACCGGCTCAAACTCCTCCTGATTCCGAAAGATCCCAACGACAGCAAAAATATCGTGGTAGAAATTCGGGCCGGCGCCGGCGGTGAAGAGGCCGCCCTATTTGCGGCAAATCTGTTCCGAATGTATGCCAAATATGCCGAATCGATTGGCGGGAAATACGATGTCCTCAGCTCCAACACAACCGGGATCGGCGGCTATAAAGAAATCATCTTTTCGGTGACAGGTACCGATGTCTATGGCAAATTGAAATACGAAAGCGGTGTACACCGGGTCCAGCGCATCCCCGAGACCGAATCCAGCGGTCGCATTCACACTTCCACCTCCACCGTTGCCGTCCTGCCCGAAGCCGAAGAAGTCGACATTCAAATCGACCCCAACGACCTTAAAATCGACGTCTTTCGTTCTTCCGGACCAGGTGGTCAAAGTGTCAATACCACCGACTCGGCCGTCCGGATCACACACATTCCTTCGGGCCTGGTTGTCTCTTGCCAGGACGAAAAATCCCAGCACAAAAACAAGGCCAAGGCCCTAAAGGTGCTTCGTGCTCGCCTTTTAGACCACGCCGTTCAAGAACAACAGGCCAAGACATCAGCCAGTCGGAAAGCCCAGGTGGGCACGGGAGATCGCAGCGCCAAAATCCGGACCTACAATTTCCCACAAGGCCGGGTAACCGACCACCGAATCAAAGTCACCCTCCACCGCCTCGAGGAAATCCTGGATGGGAATCTGCACGAACTCGTCGAAGCCCTCCGCCTGGCCGACCAGACCGAGAAGTTGAAAGCCCAGGAACTGGTTCAAACAGACTAACTCTCCCATCACATCGTTCCGAGTTCCGGGTTGCCAAAAAAGTCGGAACTCGGAATTCATTTCATGCCCTCCCTTCCCAACCATCCAACCGTCCACCAGGCCCTTCGTTGGGCCAAACAGATCCTTTCAGAAGCAAACGTTCCTTCTCCCACCACCGATGCCGAATGGTTGCTTGCCCACCTGATGGGATATACCCGTTCCGAACTCCACCTCCAGGCACACCAGCCTCTTACCAGGGCACAGGTTAACGAGCTGATGGACACCGTAGGCGAAAGACAACAACGCCGTCCCCTCCAGCAAATCCTGGGTGAGACGGAGTTCTTTTCCCTCCCATTCAAAATCACACCCGATGTCCTGATCCCCCGCCCCGAAACCGAAGTCCTGGTGGAAGCCGTCATCGACCGGTTGAAGGATCATTTTGCTCCACACATCCTGGACCTGTGCACCGGATCGGGTGCAATTGCCGTTGCCCTTGCACACAACCTGCCCAACAGCCGACTCACGGCCTCCGATGTATCCGCAAAAGCCCTGCTGCTTGCCCAACGAAACATTCACCTGAACCATGTGGCAGACCAAGTGCAGCTTGTTCGAGCAGATCTGTTCACACCCTTTGCCGCACGACCCCACTTCCATGCCATTGTTTCAAACCCACCTTATATTCCATCCAATGATCTATCCAATCTCCAGCCCGAAGTTCGTGATCACGAACCCCACCTGGCCCTCGTCGGTGGGCCAGACGGCCTGGATCTATACCGCCGCATCATCCCGCAATCTGTATCCTACCTCCATCCGGGTGGCCTTCTTGCCTTAGAAATCGGAGAAGCATCCGGTGTCCAAACCCTCCTTTCTTCAGCAACTGCACTTACACAACTTTCGTCCCTCCGAGACCTGGACGATAAAGAACGCGTCCTCCTGGCTCAAAAAAAACCCAACTACCTGTAGTGCATCTCACGGCTACGTCAACCAGTACCATCTGAGGCGATTTAGCAGACACGTCCGCCGATATTTCACAACCATCACAGAAGCAGACCTCCGGAACTACCTGCTCGATCTGATAGACCGAAAAGGTGATGATCCAGATGGGTCTGCCTCCTATCTGAACCAGGCTGTCTATGCACTCCGGTTCCTGTTCTCCTGTGTCGTGAAACGCCCCCGGCCTGTCGCGAACTTGCCCCGTCCCCAGTCTGCAAAGCCTCTGCCGGTTGTCCTGAGCGTCGAGACAATCCTCCGCCTGCTGGAAGCCGTGAATAATCAAAAGCACAAGGCCCTACTCCTGGTGATGTACGGTGGCGGATTACGTGTCAGTGAAGT
>JAPUJS010000639.1 GCA_027296045.1 bacterium
CACGCCCACACCCACACCCGCCATCACACTCATAAAAAAGACCACAAAAAGCAAATACCGCCCGGCACTCAGCGCCTTCACCACGTCCAGAGAATGAATAACCGGCCAGCGGTATCCAAACACCAACATCAACGACACAAGCCAGCAAATCCCCCCCGCCCAGGCGGCCGGAAACCGTCCGCGTCCTCCAAGCGCCCCAACCAGCCCCACAAGCGCGAGCACAAAGGCCGAAATCCCCAGATAACCGCCATACCAGTGTTCCGATCCAGGATATTTAAACAGCACAATCCGATAATTCGACCATGTCAACACCTGCCACCAGGTCGGATCTGGAACCGCGGCATGGGTGATGTGTTCCAGCCCCACAAGCGCCCGTTCGACCCACATCGACAACGTCACATACCCCCCAAAAACCACGCCCAACCCCAGTAAAGCACCGCCATACCAAACCATCAACCACCGGGTCCGGCGATCCGACTCCACACAGACCCGAACCCCCATGTAAAGCATCAACAAAGCCGTCGCCCAAAAAGCATATCCCGGATGCGTAAAGGCCAACAATCCCAGCGCAAATCCCCCGCCCATCACCGGGAGAATCCTCCGCGCCTGAAACCGAAGCCGCTCGAAACAATAGAACGGCCAGGGCATCAAAGCATAAAATACCGACAGTGGAAATCGCCCCATCATCAACGTCTGCTGGGTATGCCACAGACTTGCCACATACACCACCCCGGCCAGAAAGCCTGCCCGACGGGAACCACACAACCTCGTCACAAACAAGCACATCCCAATGCCCGACAAAATATGGCTTCCTGCCAACACCAGTTTGACAGACACATTCACCGATCCCATAAACAGATCGATGATACCCACCAGGTAGAAATACAAAAATCCATAAAATTGCAAATAAGGAGACCCTGTCCCCAGATAGTTCGTCCAGATCGGAATCTCCCCCTGCGCAAAAGCCTTCGACGCCAGCCAGGCATAACACATATGCGAAGAGCCGTCCCCGGCCCAGTTGACATCCCCCCGGGCAAAATAAAACCGAACCAGCACCACACTGGTCAGGCCCAACACCCAAACCGCCCGACGATCGGTCTGCAACACCTGATCCAGAAACAACGTCAGCCGACGCCACAACAGTTCCAGAATGGCCAGAACAAAACAAATAAGCACAATGCTGCCTGCCAAAATCGTATCTGTTCGATCCAGGTCAACTTTGCCGACGATCTCATCGATAATCGACTGCCTCAAGATATACCGAACCGCCGGCGGGAGGTCGTCAAACTTTTCCAGCGTAACATATTGAAAGCAAAACAACAACACGCCCAGCAAAACCAGAAGAACGAGGGTCTCAACCGGCCAGCCACTTCGGACCCGAAGCCTATATGTATTCTGCGCGTCCAACAAATCTAAATACCCCACATCTTCGGCGCACGAAACCCCTTTTTGAAATAATCTGCCATTTCGTGCGCCACAATCAAATCATCACACAACTTCCGAATCTGATCCAGCGGCAACTCCGCTGCCGTATGCGGATCCAGATATGCGGTATACCGCATCCGGATCGGTCAACGTGCGCCAGCCCCCTTCGCGATCGGGCGGCGGAAAATAATCGGCCATCGCTTCTTCTCGCTCTAAAAAGTTGCACCCAGTTTAATATTCGAGCCCGGATCCTTCGCAATCTTTGGATAGGCTTGCACCAGTGCCTCAAAATCCACCACCGGACTTACAATATGATCCCCCGACAGCTTGCCTTCGACAATCAACCGCCAGGCCGTCGCATAAATCCGTTTTTCATCCCACCGTGGGTGTTCTCGGTTGGGATCGCTTGCCGCCCGTGAAAAAATCAAAACGGGTCGATTCATATGCGCCTCCGCCCCCAAATCCAATCCCGGACCATATGGACCGGGATACGCTCCGGCCACCACAATCCCTCCAAATGCCACCCCTCTAAGTGCAGCTTGCAGCGCATGCACACTCCCGCTATAATCAATCGCCACGTCCGCCCCTCGCTTCTCCGTCGCCATTTTGATCTCCACACCCGCATCACACGCCGTTGGATCCAGCACCAGATCGGCCCCCGAAACCGTCGCCGCCTCCCGCCGATTTGCCAGCGGGTCCACCGCAATCACCGGCTCGGCCCCGGAAAGCTTTGCAAACTGCACCGCCATCAACCCGATCGCCCCCATCCCAAACACCGCCACCGCATCCCCGATTCGCACATGGCCGTCCCGAACCGCACACATGGCAAAATCCGCCGGGTCCAGACACACGGCCGATTGCCACAACAACCCCTCGGGCATTTTCCAGCACCGACTTGCATCTACGGTATGCACCTCCCGAAAAGGCCCATACCCCAACACCCGATCTCCCTCGGAAAATTCCGAAACCCCATTCCCCAACGCCGTCACTGTCCCCACAAACATATTTCCCACCCGAATCGGTTGCGGCGAATCCGTTTTCTCTGCCCCCATAAACACCCTCAACTCTCGATCTCGCGGCCCCCGATGATTTCCATACCCCTTCACCGCAGACATCTCCGTCCCGTGCTTGGCCGCCGCATACTCGCTTTTCACCTGCACCTGCCCTTCCCCCGGATCTTCCACCTCATACGCCCGAAACTCCATCTTCTCAGCCGACAGCGCCCACAATTGCATTGGCATATTGGTTTCTCCTCCACCTGTCTTTGGGTGTGGTCGGGTTGGGATCTGCGGCCCTTTGTGCGGGGCAGAGTCAGGGGGCGGGGTTCTGTGGCCCTCTGCGATCCTGCTCTTCCACAATCTTCCCCACCGTTGCCCGATGTCGCTGCACCATCCCGTTCCGATCCGCCGGCAACCGATCCCCAATAAACGTCTCATAATCCACCGACTCGACGACCGATTCCAGTGCCTTCCCGGCATCCAGCCCTTCTCGTACCACTGCCCGTACGCTTGACAAATACCCTGCCTGCCATCTCAACCAATCCTGTATCTTGTCCGCACCATGAATCGTCGTCCCATGACCCGGCACCAGCACATCAATATCCATCTTCATCAGTTTGTTCAACGACTGCTGCAAAACCTCACTGTGCCCATTCCCAATGGCCGCCACAATCCCATTCACCACCGAATCTCCCGCAAAAAGCAGTCGATCTTCCTCCACAAAAATCGATACCCCGTCTGGACTGTGTCCCGGCGTTGGAAATACCCACACCCGCTTGTTCCCCAGATCCAGCCACAACTCATCTTTAAACACCACATTGACCTTTAGCAGCCGATCCTCGGCCTCAGCCACCGACACGCCCCACTTTTCTGCCTGTCTGGATGCCTGACTTCGAATTACCTCCGGCGTCAGCACATGGCCATACACATCTCCTCCGGCCAGAGGTCCCGCCCCCAAAATATGATCCCCATGCCCGTGCGTCAGCATCAACCGATTCGGTTCAAATCCCTGCCCCCGGATAAAATCCGCCATCGCCTGCCCCTCCTCCTCATAATTGCTCCCATCCACTGCGACCGCCCCTCGTTCCCCCACAACAATCCCATTTTTCCCATCCACAAACCGGCTCGCTACACTATAAACACCAGGTGCTTCTTCCGTAAACATACCCTTCTCCCAAAT
>JAPUJS010000064.1 GCA_027296045.1 bacterium
TCCCCTTGTTTATACCAATCAATAACGCTATTTTTTCACAACAGTCTTGATTAACTGGAGTTTTGCCAGGCAGATTGAACATGGAGTGATAAGATGACAAACTGGGAAACGTGCGAAGCGGTTGAGCGTCATCCAAAAAAGGTCAGCGGAGTCTGGGTATTCCGTGGCACCCGGGTTCCTGTATCTGCGCTTTTCGAAAACCTCAAAGATGGTGCTTCGACGGAGCAATTTCTGGAATGGTTCCCCGGTGTAGAGCGATGGCAGGTAGAAACTGTTCTCGACCACGAAGTGAAGGCATTGGCGAATTCCGTTAATTCATGAGGATTCTATTTGATCAGGGCACTCCTGTGCCACTTCGGCAGTATCTTGCAGATCACTCGATCGATACCGCCTTTGAGCGAGGATGGTCTAACCTTCAAAACGGTGAATTGCTTGAGGCAAGTGAGCAGGATGGTTACCAACTCCTGATTTCAACAGACCAAAATCTTAAATACCAGCAAAATCTGTCCGACAGACAGTTGGCGATTATCGTGCTTCTTTCGACTTCATGGCCACGCATCCAGGATCGAGTTGATGACATCCAGGGGGCTGTTGATGAGATTGCTTCAGGTGATTACATGGAGATTCCGATCTGAGGCTGTGAACGGTGTAAGCCTGGTTTTCTCAACCACTGACTGAGGCATTATATCAAATTTTTTTAATTCCCGCTAGGGGTCACACAAGTTGCCTTTGCTAAACATATCGGAGTGCCTATTCAGCGGATCAATGAGATTATTCGTGGCAAACGTGGGGTCACTCCTGAGACGGCTTGGTTATGTTCTCAAGCCTTTGGAACAACCCCTGAATTTTGGATCAATTTGCAGAGCAATTATGATCTTGCGCGGAATCGGCCGAAAAGAGAGGTGAGTAAATTGTAGGTAACCATTTGAGTTTTTGGCAGAAAAACGTCATAAATCGAAAAGCTGAGTGTGCGCGCTTTATTGTTGCCCTTTGAGGGCTTCGCCGTGATGGGGCCGTCAGCGGGTAACACATATTAAAAGCCCGGAGTCAAGAAAAAAACCCCTCTAACACGATTTTTCACGTGGGGGGAAACTCTTGGAAGTCAAACGTGTTTGCCCGAGTAAGCTGCGTCCCTGGAAGCTTGGTGCTGGTCCAGCGGTAAGAGATTGGTTACAGACACGCAAGAATTAAGTTCTCAATTTCGGATGTGAGAATCGTCCTTCAATGAGTGATTTCAAGGCCAAAATCTATGTCGCTGAAATCACCTTTTCCACACAAGGTGATTGTCTGGAAAGGTTCTGTGGCGATCTGGGGATTATTCCTGAGTGGGAGGTGAAGATTGAGGAGGATTCGTGGGGATTACTCAATAGCTTGGAAATCTGGTTCCAAGAAATCGAACCTCGAAAATTGACGCTTCATATTCAGAAGAAGCATTTTAAGCAGAAGAGAACGTATCTACAGGACCTGGAGAATTTTAGGGAGAAAGTGGAGAGCTTGAGCTACGTCAGGGATGCCAAGTTTATCTGAGATGAAGCGGCCTTACTGTCCAAGCAAGTGAACCCCACCCAATCTGCAACAACACTTAACAAAGCGTGGCCAGCGCCTATCGTTATCGGCAATCGCCCCGACCCCACCCAGAAAAGCGTGATTGCGTGCAAAAGCACTCCTCCTCTTCCTGTCGCCGCGCTTGTTTCTATATAATTGTCCCAAACTCTCGGATTAACCCTGACAGGATACGATAATGCCATTAAAGCCGCCCAAAGCTATCCTCTTCGATCCTGGTTATACTATCTCTTTCAAGGCCTCATATTCGTCGGGTAACAACGCAGGCGTGCTGTTTCAATGCGGTCGGGAAACTTAGGTCGGGGACCTTGCGAAGCAGATGTCAAGATATCACCTTTTGAATACGCTCTGCTACAGCCTCGGTTAAGGTTTCCAAACACCCCGGTGCAAGAATCGAAGGCTCTTCCTGATACAACCCTTTCCCATATTGGTCTTCAGGCAACAAATATGCAATATTCATTACGCCAACCAGCGGCGAAAACATCACCGAAAATTCTGGAAACCTGCGGCGCAATTCCACCTGGATCACATGATAAGGTTCCCCTCCCGTCGTAACCCACACCGCATCTCCCATCCGAAACATCGAAAACAGAACCGGATAGGTCTCCCCTTCCGGAAGCCCTTCGATCCGCCCCACCCACCGCAACCTGCGTTCAGCCTGAGCCCCACAATTCCGGGCCTCAACCGCATCGCCTCGCGCATCGGCCGCTTGTTGTTTCTCGAGCCACTTCGCCAGATCTCTCTCCAGATCCGCCCACTTCGGCAAATCGATATACCGCAGATCTACCGAAAAAATTCCACCTGAAAAACAGGACGCCTGTGCCCGACGCCCGTCATCAAAGCCCTGGTTCGTCCAGGTCCCCAGCGTTGCTCCCGACACCACCGGACCTGCATACACAAAATCGCTTTCCGGCGGCCCCATAGAACTCAGTGTCGAAAGGGCGGCAAAAGCCAGCTGACGTCCATTTCGATCTGCCACACCCGTATCACCCACAAACCCCTCGCGGGGCCCCAGGTCACCGCAGGCACCCAGTGTAAACACACAGGGAACACCCGTTGCCCGCACCACCTCTTCCCGCATTGCCCCCACATAATCCGGACTGATCAGCGTATTATCCCAGGCCAGTGTCGTGGGATGACATGCATAATTCACCACCGTCGCCACTGGCCCACCCTCCAATGTCGTCACCCGAACCACCATCACCGTATCATCTGCAGGCGCGTCGGGATTGTATCCACACGTATGGCCGTTAAAATCCACATCCCAATAATCCCGGTTGGCCGCCATATTGCACCGCCCGGTGCCATAGGTCATCACCACATCCTGCATTCCCGACAC
>JAPUJS010000640.1 GCA_027296045.1 bacterium
GGATCGGGCGTTTGCATCAAAAAGCTCATCCCACAGGTTACTGTCCCACCGCGTTTGGGGGTTGCTGCGAATAGGAAGGGCGTGTGGACACCGACGGTCGCGGTGCCTATTGCTCCAATAGCGGCGAGTTCCAGGAACTGCCTGCGGTCGTATGTTCTGGGGTTTTTGTTCATGGCGATGTTTACCTAACCCCCCGGCCCCCTTTCCTGGAAGGAAAGGGGGAGAAAGGCTTGTGACTGATAGGCGCGGTTTCTTGGGGGAATATGAAGAGGTGCTAGACTGGGTTGTCGATATGCAATTTTTGGTGTCCAAAACATAGTCGCTTAGCAGGCGTTTTTTCGTCAGTCTTCCACCCAGGTTTCGGCAAAGGCGTGTTCGGCCTGGTAATAGTTCCAGGGTTTGAAGTTTTTGAGCCTGTTGGACCAGGCGCTTGCGATGATTTCTTGATTGTTGGCGAGCCAGTATGCTTTGTCACTTGCTCTTTGGACGACCTTTTTGAACGTTGCCCGTCTCTTCTGGGGGTCCGATTCCTCAGCCATCTTGTCGAGGAGCCGGTCCATCTCCGGGTCTTTGACGCCCAATCTGGGAGAATAGCCGTTGAAAGGCTCAAGAGGATCGGTGTGCAGATAGGTGTAGTAGAATTCCATAGGGTCTTCGCCCCGGATGCTCTGCATCATCATATGGTAGGTATAGGTGCGAAAATTCAGGGGATACTGGGATCCAACCTGGGACGTGATCTGGATGCGAAATCCTGCAGGCCTGGCCATCTGCTGGACGATTTGGGCTCTGAGCTCATTTTTGCCCCAGATGGGCGGGATCTTGAAGTGGACGTCCAGGCCATTGGGGTAACCGGCCTCCTTGAGAAGGGCTTTGGCTTTTGCAATATCCCGTTTTCTGCCCTGGATGTCTGTATATCCCCAGAATGAAATCTCTGGATTAAATCCCTGATACATGGGAATGCCCAGGTCTCCGTAAAGGGCTTTGGCCAGGGTCTCCCTGTCCAGGCAGTAGTCGAGGGCCTGACGGACCCGTTCGTCCTTAAAGGGCGTATCCATTTCTGGATGGCAGTTCAAATAGATTGTTCTGACGTCCGGATAAATAATCGGCATGAGATGCAGTTTTTCTTTTTCTAGATAATGCGGCTCATTCAGTTTTTTCCCCTTCACGTGTGGCTCTAACCAGGTGCTCTCTACACTCCAGGTGTAGTCAATATTTCCCGCACGCATCGCCATGGTGCGTGGCCCGTCCTGTCCCATGACTTTATAGATGATTTTATCCAGATAGGGCAACCCTTCGATCCGGTAGTTGTCGAACCGTTCGTAAATGGCCTGATGGATCTGTTGGTACTCAACCATTTTGAAAGGGCCGGTTCCTGGGGGTGCAACTGTTGTGGGTCTGAAGGTGGGTGTAAAGCCCCAGGTTGCGCCGTAGGGGATGGAATCCTTGGGCATAATGGGGGTATAGCACCAGGCGTTGGCTGTGAGAAAACCACCGTAGGGGCTGGACAGGTTGGCCACGAGGGTGTATCGATCTGGGGTTTCTACAGACTCCAGATAGTGGGTCAGGAACTTGCGGACACCAGAAAAGTGAATCGGATCTTTGATTCTCATCCAGTTCCATTCGATATCTTCGGAATCCAGTTCTTTGCCGTTGTGGAATTCGACGCCTTTTTTAAGGTGGAAGACGTAGCGCCGACCTTCTTTCTCGATTTCCCAGTTGTCTGCCAGCATCGGTTGAACGACGGGAATGTTTGCATCTGGCCCTTGCTCTTCCAGGAGTCTGAGTCGTTCTGCAATCGGTGTTAGCGTGGCCAGGCCTTCCCAACTGGGAGCGCTGCATTGACGGCCCCATGTTCCGATATATCGATGGGGATCGGGCGTTTGCATTAAAAAACCCGTGCCAACGGTGATGGTGCCACCGCGTTTGGGGGTGGCTGCCCATACGGAGGGTGTGTTGAGAGGAAAGGCTGCGGTGCCTGCAGCCCCAATCGCGGCAAGCGCTAAGAACTGTCTGCGGTCATATGTTCTGGGGTCTTTGTCCATTGTGGTTCGTTCGCCGTTCGTTATGGTTCGCCAGCAGGAACTGGCTGCTACCTGTTTTGGTTGGACTGAAAGGTTAATCTTCAACCCAGGCTTCGGCGAAGGCCTGCTCGAATTGGTAATAGGCCCAGGGTTTGAAGTTTTTGAGTCTGTCAGACCAGGCACTGGAGAGAATTTCCTGGGTGTGAGGGATTAAATAGGCTTTATCAATCATGCGCTGAACCACCTTTTTGAAAACGGCTCTTCTCTTCTGAACATCGGATTCTTGGGCCGTTTGGTCCAGAAGCCGGTCCATCTCCGCATCCTTTATACCCAATCTTGGAGAGAGGCCGTTATAAGGCACCGCCGGATCGGTGTGCAGGTAGTTGTAGTGGAAGTTCATGGGGTCTTCGTGTGAGAGATTCTGCATCATCATCTGGTAGTTATAGGTGCGGAAGTTCGCTCCGTACTGAGAGCCAATCTGTGAGACGATTGAGATGCGGAATCCAGCAGGTTTGGCCATCTGCTGGATGATTTGTGCTCGCAGGTCATTTTTGCCCCAAACAGGCGTAATCTTAAATTCTACGTCCAGGCCATTGGGGTAGCCGGCCTCTTTGAGGAGTGCCCTGGCTTTTGTGATGTCCCGTTCTCGGCCTTTGATGTCGGTGAAACCCCAGGCGGAAATATCTGGGTTAAAGCCTTGCACTTTGGGGATGGCCAGATCGCCATACAGGGCTTTTGCCAGGATTTTTCGGTCGATGCAGTAGTCCAGGGCTTTTCGCACGCGTTCGTCTTTGAAGGGCGTGTCCCGGTCGGGATGCATATTCATATAAATCGTGCGAGTGGCCAGATTGATATAGGGGTAGAAGTTTATGTTGTCTTTTTTGAAATGGTGTCGCACTTTCGGTTTTCTCCCCTCCAATTGCTTTGCCAGCCAGTTGTTCTCCACACTCCAGGTATAGTCCAGGTTTCCGGCACGAAGGGCCATCGTTCTCGGACCGTCCTGGCTCATCACCTTATAGATGATCCTATCCAGGTAGGGTAAGCCATCGATTCGGTAATCGTCGAACCGTTCGTAGACAGCCCGATGAATTTGCTGGTATTCAACCATTTGAAAGGGACCGGTGCCAGGGGGGGCAACCGAAGGGGGCTTGAAGGTGGGGGTAAACCCCCAGATGGATCCATAGGGGATGGTATTTTTGGGTAAAATGACAGTGAAGCACCAGGCGTTGGCCATGAGAAATGCACCGTAGGATTGAGACAGGTTGGCCACGACGGTGTATCGGTCCGGGGTTTCGATGGATTCGAGGAATACGGTGAGGAATTGTCGGGCGGCAGATATGTGTATCGGATCCTGGATTCGCTTCCAGCTCCATGCGACATCTTCAGAATTGAGTTCTTTGCCGTTGTGGAATTGGACGCCTTTTTTAAGGTGGAAGACGTAGCGGCGGCCTTCTTTGTCCATTTCCCAGTTGTCAGCCAGCATCGGTTGAACTTCGGGAATGGCGGCGTCTGGACCTTGCTCTTTTAAGAGTCTGGCCCGTTCTGCAACAGGTGTGGGTGTGGTCAGGCCTTCCCAGCAGGGCGCGATGCACTGGCGGCCCCACCCTCCGGTGTAGCGGTGTGGATCGGGCGTCTGCATCAAGAGGCCCACACCGCAGGTGATTGTGCCGCCGCGTTTTGGAGTGGATGCAAAGGCAGAAGGGGTACTGAGGCCGAGGGCAGCGGTTCCGACGGCTCCAGCAGCAGCAAGTTCTAAGAATTGTCTGCGATCGTATGTTTTGACATCCTGGCTCATGGCAATCTTCTCACTTTCGATCTCACGGTCGCCAACTGCTGATGGGGCGCAGAATCTGGACGTTGGTGTCGATCAACATTGCTGCGCGTTCCTGGACTGCTTTGTATCCATCTTTCCAGATGGCACGCATTTCAGGATCGGCAGGCTCTGGTGCACGCCCGCGTGTGTCTTCCCAGTGTGCTAAGTCGTCATAATGGCTGATCATATAAATACGGGTTTCGGGGGCCATGATGGAGAGCCACTGCGCTAAAGGTCGGTGCCTTAATCCACGTTCGGCCCAATGCCACCAGTGGTTTTCCGATAGATCTACCAGACGATCTATATTTTTTCTTTCAATCTTGTAGGTCCGCAGCGTATAGATTCCCGGATTGTCCCCCTGTGCATCTTCCGTGGGCTGGCGCCTGGTTAGTGGGCGCAGAACAATTGTTTGCGTGTCTTTGACAAGCTTCAGGCGTTCCGAAATGCCCCCTTCTTGTGGCAAGTCCTGCGCTTTTTGCCACTGGATCAAGCTGTCGAAACAAGACATCGAGAGAATGCGTTCCGGCGCTCCGAGGACGACCGTCCAGACGCCTACAATCCGCTCGCCTCGTTGTTCCTGAGCAGATCGAGACGCTTCGGTGATACGGATAAATTCACTATAATCCTTTCGGTCTATTTGAAAGGTCTGCAATGTGTAAATCATCTCTGGCCTGTCTCCTCCGGGAAATAGGATTTTTATCCGCGTTCCTTGAGATCATAAATGGCAATCATATAAGGATGATCCAGGTCCAGGTGGGTGAGGGTGTCGGGGTTTTCGACCCGGCCGGCGGGTCGAATATTTTCCCCCTGAATGCCTGCTGCATCATCGCCAATGTCTTTGCGACAGGCATCGATTTTGGCGGTGAGATCCTGAACCACATCGGGGTGCTGGTTGTAGAGGTTATTGGTTTCGCCGATGTCCGCTTCCAGGTCGTAGAGTTCCTGTATTTCACCATCGTCTTTTCGAACATGAAGTTTCCATTTGCCGCTGCGCACGGCTTCAATGGAATTGCGCTTGTAATAAAAAAAGGATTCATGCTGTGATGCAGCGTTTTCTTCGGCAAACATAAGTGGCCGGATGTCATTTCCGTCGATGATTCGATCTGTGGGAGTGTCTGCGCCCCCGATGGCTGCAAGTGTGGGGTAGAAGTCCATCGACAGGGTGAGTTCACTGGACACTGCTCCTGCGGGAATCTGGCCGGGCCAGCGCATGATGCAAGGGACGCGTTGGCCGCCTTCCCAGGTGGTGCCTTTGGTGGCCCGCAAAGGCGCATTGCTGCCCCCTTCGTCGCGGACCCTGGAACCGTTGTCGCTGGTGAAGATGACGAGGGTGTTGTCGTCCAGCCCAAGGGATTTCAGTTCGTGGAACAGGACAGCGGCTGCCCAGTCGATACAGGCCACGGCTGCGCCGTAGACGCCGTTTTCGGATTCCTGGACAAAACGGGCGGGTGGATAGTGAGGTAAATGCACGTGCATATGGGCCAGGTAGAGGAAGAAGGGGTTGTCTTTGTTTTCGCGAATAAAGCGAACGGATTCTTCGACATAGCGTTCGGTGATGCCCCGTTGGTCGGGCTGGGCCTGAATCACTTCTTCGTCTCGCAAGAGCGGCAGAGGCGGATTTTTGTCGTCTTCTCTTTGAATGCCCATATCGTTGCTGTAGGGAATGCCATAATAGCTGTCGAAGCCGTGTCTTGTGGGCAGAAATTCTTTTTGATCTCCGCAGTGCCATTTGCCCACAATTTTGGTGGCGTAGCCCACACCTTTGAGGAGTTTGGCAATGGTGATTTCGTCCGGGTTTAGGCCCACGGGCTGACCGGGAAAGAGCACCCAGCGACCGTCGAAGGAACCAAAGCCAATGCGCGGCGGATAACACCCGGTGAGCATGGCTCCTCTGGACGGTGAGCAGACAGGAGAGGCCATGTAAAAGTCGGTAAAACGCATGCCTTCTTCGGCCATCTTATCGAGCGCAGGAGTTTTATTGATTTCAGAACCGTAACAGCCCAGGTCGCCGTAGCCGAGGTCATCGCAGTTGATCAATATAATATTGGGTTGCATGGGTGTCCTTTCTAAAATAGGAAGCAAAATGCGAAAAGGTTTGCACGCTACAGGTTAGTTATCTTGAAAGGATTGGTCAACCAAAAAAATTGAATTGATGTGAAAAAACGGTTTGCGAGAAATGCTTGCAAGCTTTTTTGCTGGACGCCTATTGGACATCGGGTTATTTTGGCACATAGTATTTAGAGAGGCCATGTCTGAAAGCTTCTTGTAAAGGGGTTCAAGCCTGTGTTGGGGGACGGATGATGTTGAGATATACGGTTGGTGATTTTCTGATGCTTGTCCTGGTGCTGGCTGTGACCGAGGTTGGGGCTGTTGCACCCTATCAACCCGTGCATCCCAATCCCTTGCTCGAGCCGTGGCGATGGCGGTCGTTCCCCGAATTGAAGGGCCAGGGTCTGATGTGCCTGGCTGAAGATATAGATGGGAATATGTGGTTTGGCACCCAGGATGGGGTGTGGCGGTATGACGGGACTATCTGGTCTGCCTTTGGCAAAGGAGAAGGGCTCGATGGTTTGTCTGTTGTGGCGCTTGCTGCATCTGAAACAGGTACGGTCTATGCCGCTACCCGGGTTGGAATTTACAGCTACAAAGCCGGGGCAGCGTTATGGGACCGTTTTTTCCCGCCCAGAGGGGAACTACCGTGGTTGATCAATGATCTCGTTGTCGGGCCCGATGAGGAAGTCTGGGCGGGGACTGGCTGGGGTGTTTTGCTTTTAGGGAAGCAGGAACAGGTGTTATATACAACGGCGGAAGTGGGGCGCGACTTTAAGGCGATTGCACCCTATCTCCGGTACGCCATTTTACCCGAGGGTATAGTACCCTCTTACCAGGTTTCTTACCGGGGCATTGGGATTGAGCGCATAACGGAAGACGACACGATTTCCTGGGTGATGTCGGGAAGCCCTGCTGATTCGGCGGGATTGAAAATCGGGGATCGTGTCGTTCAGATCCAGGAGACATGGATCGGTGATGTCACAGCGCCCAGCATCCGGTTGACCATCGAACGTGAGGAACAGGAGGGGGCACGTACGGTCACCATTTTTAAACGTTCCGGTCAGGCGGTGATGCGGACATTTGACGTCTATGATATCTGCCCTGCACGCGATGGAACACTATGGTGTGTTCTGACTACAGGCGAGATCCTGTGTATGGATGGGGTGCAACAGAAATGGCGAGTCTTTACCGACAAAGATGGTCTGGACCTGGGGGTGCGATCGCGTCTGGCAGAAATGAGCGACGGTTCGATCTGGTCGGTGTCTGACGACCGGATGCACGGTGTAAATCGGTTTGATGGAACGTCGTGGTCGTCTTTCCGACTCAGCGATCTGGGAGGGAACGATATCACGCCATCGATTCTTCAGACAGGGGATGGAACGGTCTGGATTGGGGGTCATGAGGGGTATCTCCATGCCTTTCGAAACGGGCGATGGGAAGTTTACAGAGCACCTGACCTGCCGATTCCGGAAACACGTATTGTGTCCCTGCTGGAAGGGTCCGATGGGGCACTCTGGATTGCAGGCATGGGAAGAGAACCCCTGCGCATGGACTATGGTACGAGCCAGTGGGCCACTTTCGATGGACTGAATTTCGCGTGCCAGACTGCAGACGGGCACCTCTGGTTTCTGTCCAGAGACGATGGCGTTGTTCTGTTTGATGGAAAAACGTGGCTTCGCTATGGCAGGGAAGACGGTCTGATGGATTCGCCGGTGGGGCTGTTGGCCACACGTCGAGGTGAGGTCTGGGCGGTTGGAAGCGAAGGCGGAAAAGCGGCATCTGCACACCTCCAGGGCACCTCCTGGGATCTCCAAATTTATCCTCGGCTTTCGTGGGGGATTGACGGACGTGCCGCCTATGAAGCGAGTGATGGCGCGATCTGGCTCGGTGCCGCTGTAGACTGGTTTCCCGAGCAGGGCCACCAGGGGGGCGTGTTGAGGCTGAGCTCAGGAGATCAGAAGCATTATACATCGCCGGGTGTTCTGCGCTACATATACGGAATTGGACAGACTGCAGACGGTGCTGTCTGGATTGGATCCCGTCGGGGCCTTCAGGTTTTTGACGGGCACGCCTGGACCCGAATGGACACCCTGGAGGTGCTCCGGTCCAGGATAGATGTGGTTTATACGACTGAGGCGGGTAAACTCTGGCTGGGGCATCGAACGCAGGGCGTTTTTTGCTATGATGGAAAGAACTGGCAGCATTATGACGTCGAAGACGGTCTGGCAGACAATACCGCGCGGTCTATTATGCAATCGCAGGATGGCACGGTCTGGGTCGTTTCGGCACGGGGGATCAGTCGCTTTGACGGAAAGACCTGGACGGCTCCCGTTCTATCCGATGAATTGTACACGGATCTGCGTGGGTCCCTCAGGCAATCGCAGGATGGTGCACTCTGGATCAATACCGCTTCAGATGCCTGGCATCGTCGGGCATGGCCGGCTACGCATGCGACCGATGAAGATATTCAGCGCCTGAGAACGGTTCGTTATATGCCCGATTCGCAGTTGCCCGAAACGAATGTTACGTTCTGGCTGAAAGAAATTTCTCAACCGGGGAATGCCACTATTGCGTGGCAGGGGGTTGATCCGTGGCATCAGACCAGCAAGCAAGATCTTCAGTATTCCTGGCAATTGGATGGTGGAGAATGGTCTGTGTTTTCAAGGGAGACCCACCACATGTTCCAGACACTTGCCAGCAGAGAGCATGTTTTTCGGGTCCGGGCCAGGGATCGGGATTTTAACGTGGACCCCACTCCTGCTGTGGTTTCATTTGTGGTTATTCCACCGGTGTGGCAACAGCCGTGGTTTCTCGTGGTTGTGGCTTTTATGGTCGGTGCTACTGCGCTTCAGACAGGGCGGGTTATCCGCAGGGATCGGCGACTCCAGAAGGCCAATGAGGCCCTTTCTGCTGCAAATAATGATCTGGCGGATCTGAATCAACAGCTTCAGGCGTCAAATCAGCACCTCAGAGAGACCCGGGAACAACTGGTTATTCAGGAGAAGATGGCTTCTCTGGGCAATCTGGTTGCGGGGTTTGCCCACGAGATGAACACGCCTCTGGGGGCTCTGAACAGTGCAGTGGATGTGCTCAGGCGTTGCGCCAATCGTATTGCCCAAATCGTGTCCGGAAGTCGGACAGGGAAGGAAATTAGCGAGGATGCAGGCTATCGGAAGGCCCTGACCCTTCTGGAGGATAGTTCACAGATGGCCCTGACGGTTGCAGAGCGTTTTTCCAGGATTATCGAGAGTCTCAAAAACTTCGCCCGGCTGGACGAAGCCGATTTGCAGCGGGTAGACGTGCACGAAGGACTGGAGAGCATTCTCCTGCTGAGAGAGAGTGATTTTGGAGATCGGATTGATGTGATCCGAGCCTATGGAGATATTCCTCTGATTATCTGCTATCCTGGCGAATTAAATCAGGTTTTTATGAATATCCTGTCCAATGCGATTGAGGCGATGGATGGCAAAGGTGAGATCCGGATCGAGACGGTGTCGGATGGCCGTGATGTCTGCATTGCCATATCCGATTCTGGATGTGGTATCTCTCCGGAGCACCTCGACCGAATCTTTGACCCGGGTTTTACAACAAGGGGGGTTGGCGTAGGAACAGGCCTGGGGTTGGCAACCAGCTATCGGATCGTTCATAAACACGGGGGAACGATTTCGGTTCAAAGCGAGGTCGGAAAAGGATCGACTTTTACAGTCAGGATACCGATCCGTTTAGCGTAAACAGGACGAGGTCGGAAGGATTGGGTGGTCGAACACACTTAAGCGTTGCGATATGGAGGAAGGATTAAAAATGGGTGAGAATGGCAACGGTGGAAACGGATCGTCTCAGAGACCGAATATTCTGTATATCATGACCGATGATCATGGTACTGGCGCTCTGAGTTGCTACGGCAGCAAAATGAACCAGACCCCCAATCTGGATCGGATTGCCCGGGGTGGGATGCGTCTGGATAATTGTTATGTGACGTACTCTTTGTGTTCGCCCAGCCGGGCATGCATTTTGACCGGGAAATACGCACATCTGAATGGGCAGACGTCTATTGGTGGGAATATTTTTGACGGCTCACAGCAGACGTTTCCCAGTTTGTTACAGGCGGCAGGGTATGAGACCGCGATTATTGGAAAGTGGCACTTGCACAGCATGCCAGAAGGGTTTGATCACTACAGCGTGATGTGGGCGCAAGGGTCATATTTTGATCCAGATTTTATCGAACCCAGCGAGCAGGGTCCTGTGTGGAAAGCAAGCCAGGGGTATTCGACTGACCTGGTGGTCGACAGATGTTTGAACTGGCTTGAAGGACGCCATTCTGAGAACCCCTTTATGCTGTTGTGTCATTTTAAGTCTCCCCATTATAACTGGGAGCCGGATGAGAAGCACAAGGATATGTATCGGGATGAGACGATCCCGGAACCAGGGACCTTTGATCACAATTTTGGAGACAGCCCGGTCCCTCCCGAGGCGTTGCAGGTTAAACTGGAAACGGTGCATGAGAAGTGGAAGATCACGCACTGGGATCCGATGCCCGAGGGGCTGTCGATGCAGGACCAGAAGCACCGTAATTATCAGTTTTTTATCAAGGATTATTTGCGCTGTGTGGCCTCGGTAGACGACAATGTGGGGCGGTTGCTGGATTATCTGGATGAACAGGGTTTGAATGAGAATACAGTAGTGGTTTACACATCGGACAATGGGATGTTCCAGGGCGAACACGGCTGGGTGGATAAGAAGATGATGTATGAAGAGAGTCTGCGAATTCCATTTTTGATCCGATATCCCGGGGAAATTGCAGCAGGATCGCATTCAGATGACATGGTGATTAACCTTGACTATGCACCGACTTTTTTGGGGTATGCCGGGCAGGATG
>JAPUJS010000641.1 GCA_027296045.1 bacterium
GGTCCAGTTCATGACCTCGGGACCGGTCGTGGTGCAGGTCCTGGAAGGCGAAGACGCGATTGCTAAAAACCGTGAAGTCATGGGAGCCACCAACCCTGCCGACGCCGCAGCCGGCACCATCCGCGCGGATTTTGCGCGAACCGTGGAGGAGAACGCGGTACACGGTTCCGACGGCACCGATACCGCAACAGCGGAAATCGAGTTTTTCTTCGGCAGTGACGGAGTCTGTCGGCGTACACGCTGAATCGACCTTTGAATACAGCGTTCTCACGCGCGCTGTTATTCGCGTATAATCGTCCCTCCATGCGGATTTGATAGGAGACGCCATGAAAGCCAGCTACCAAGAATTGATACAGGGGTTTCTTGCTCCCGGAACGACACTGCCACAACGCAATATGCCTGGAGCCGGCACTATTAGACGCGCCGATCAAGCCGAACTGGTGTACACCGATTTCTCCGTGATCCAGCCTTTTACACCTCCTTACATTCTTTCCGCACAATCACCATACTGAGCGAATCGTTTTGCAGGGCTTCCCGGAAGATGGATCGCATTTTTTCTTCGTCGTCTTCTTGCTGGATTTCCCAGATGGGATCGACGCCGCAGGTGGCTGCCAGGTCACGGATGGTGACGGGGCGGCCGGCCAGGCCCTGATCGGGGGTGGGCTGGCCGCCTGTGGTGAGGGCGCCCCGGTTGTCGAGGACGAGCATGAGGGTTTTGGCGTTGGTTGAGCTGGCCTGGATAAGGGCATTGATGCCGCCGTGATAAAAGGCAGAGTCTCCAAAAACAGCCACGGTGCGTTCGGTAACACCGGCCTGGTCAAGGCCTTTGGCCACGCCGATGGACGAGCCCATGCTGAGCTTGGCGTCGAGGTGCTGTTTGGCAATGACCAGACAGCCGGGGTCGCCCGACAAGAATGGGTTTTGGCCAAGCGCCCGGGCTTCGTCACGGAAGGCACCGAGGATTTCGAGGTAGGGACAGCCAGCACAGTGGGATTTGCGGAAGGGTTTTTCTTTTTCCCATTCGGCTTCGGTATAGTGTTTGGCAGGGGTGAAATTGGGGAGATAGTCACGGAGCGATTTCTGGATGTTCCAGCGGAAAAGTTCGCTTTCCCATTGGACGTGGCCGGTTCGCTTGCCCCGTATTTTGGGGGTGGCACCCACATCGTATCCCACGGTTTTGATGGCGTCTTCGAGGTAGGGGTCGACTTCCTCCAGAACAAGGATTTCCTCGCACTGTTTCATAAATTGGGCAATGAGATCGCGGGGCAGTGGGTAGAGGGCACTGAGTTTGAGAACGGAAAGATCGGAGGTGTCTGTGCCCGAAAGGGCGTCTTGCAACTTGGTGTGGACCATGCCACCGGCCAGGATGCCTTTGGGGCCGTTGCCTTCGAGGCGGTTGTAGGGCAGGTCGGTGAATTGGGGGATGATGGCCTCCAGGGTCGCATGGAGACGTCTGTGGTTTGGGGGCACATTCAACATGGTAGAGATAAAGCTGTCCGGTTCTCTGATGGGCAGGAGGTCGGGTTTTTCGGCCGGCGGCGAGAGGTCCGGCGTGTCCTGGAGCATCACGCTGAAGCTCCGGGTGATGCGCACGATGACAATGATGTTGTGTCGTTCTGAAAAGTCGAAGGCCCACCGCACCATGTCACGCCCTTCTTCTGGGGTAGCGGGTTCCAGCATCGGAAGTTCGGCCAGGATGCTGAGGGGGCGTGTATCCTGTTCGTTTTGCGACCCCCAGGCGCCGGGGTCATCGCCCATGAGGATGACCAGGCCGCCGTGGATGCCGGACATGTTGAGCACCATCATGGTGTCCAGGGCGACGTTCATGCCAACGCTTTTGAGGCAGACGAGTGCCCGTTTGCCGGCCAGGGACACTCCGGCGGCCATGTCGAGGGCAATGCGTTCGTTGAGACACCATTCGACACGGTGGCCATGGGTCTCCGCCCTTTCGGCAAGTTCTGTAAACGTTCCGGTTCCGGGTGAGCCTGGGTAGCCCGAGACTGCGCTGACGCCGGCTTCGATGGCACCCCAGGCAATGGCCTGGTCGCCGTTGATTTGTTCGGACATGAGTAACTCCTATGAGCGATTGAAAGATAAGGATTGGCGTGATAACTTTAGTGAGTGAATACAGGATTGTCAAGCAGGAAGATGGTTAAAAAGGATGATATGAATCCGACCAGATGCCAATAGCGTAAATGGAGCGAAAAAAAAGATACTAAAGGATTCGGTCTTGGACAAATGAATAGTGCTTGATGTTCATGCACAGGTTTTATATTCTACACTCCGTGATCGATTGAGATAGAAATGCAAAGCGGAGAGGTATTGCATGAACACGTTTGACGCCTATTGGGACGAAGAGTTTATGGAAGACGATGTAGAAGACCTGTTTGTGGGATCGCTGCTGGGGGGGGCCATTGGAGATGCGCTGGGCAGTTTTTGCGAGGGGTGGTCGCGGGAGCGGATTTTGGAAGTGGAGGATTTGACCGGGGAGTATCGCAACCGAATGGGGCGGGATGGGGAGCTGAAGTTTCAGGCTGGAGGGTATACGGACGATACGCAGCAAGCGCTGGTGTTGGTGGAATCGATGCTGGCGTGCGGGAAAGTGGATCCGGCTGATATTGCAGATCGATTGTTGAAGATGTGGCGTGCCGATGAACTCTTTGGATATGGCCAGGCGTTTCGGGAAACCCTGGAACGGATGGATCGGGGCGTTTCGTGGCAGGAGGCGGCTTCGGTGGACAAGATTTCGAACGGCGCGGTGATGAAGATTGCGCCTTTGGGGTTGTGGCACTGGCAGATGGGGGAGGAGATTCGGGACGACGCGGTTGCAGTGAGCCATTTGACCCACAAAGATCCCCGAGCGGTGGCGCCAGCGGTTGCCATGGCCCATGTGATGGGGCATCTGGTAACGCATCGGCCTCTAGATGTGGACGAGGTGATCGATGTGGCGGAATTTTCGGCCCGGCCCATCGATGCGGCAACCGGGGAGTTAATCGGGCAGCTTCGCGATCTTTTGAAAATGGATGAAGCAGATGCCTATGAGGCGATGCTGCAAATTCCAAACGAAGTTCGGAAGGAGGGAAGCGGGATTCCCGGGGAGGCCCCGGTGACGCTTTTGGTGGCGTTGGAGGCTTTTTTGAGGATGCCGGAAGATTTTGAACAGGTTGTGAAACGAACGCTTCTTGCAGGGGGAGATGTGGATACATTTGCGGCTGTGGCGGGAAATCTGGCAGGGGTGTACAATGGGGTTGGAAGATTGCCCCAACATTTGTTGGAAGGCCTTCTGGAACGCGATCGGATTGAAGGACTGGCCAGGGCGTTGTATCAGAAAACCGTGGGCGAATAGGGAGAGAGCCGATTTTAAGAGAGGTACATTCCATATGTTGATCGAAGGGTTTCGAGGGGTTTATCCGGCCATTGTGAGTCCCCGGGATGGGGCCGATGCGTTTGGTCGTGCAGCATTTGAGCAATTGATTGAACGGTTGTATGAAAAAGGGGTCCACGGACTTTATGTGGGTGGCAATACGGGCGAAGGATATTTGATGACGGTGGAAGAGCGCAAGCTGGCTACGGAAGTGGCGGTTCAAGGGTCCAGGAGAAAGGGGAAGGTGATCGTCCACGTGGGTGCGCCTGCCGAACGGGATGCGGTGACACTGGATGCAGCGGGACTGGATCTGTTTTAGGTGGGGTCGGGCGGCTCAGCGGCCCTCTGCGCTTCTCGGCGGCCCTCTGCGATGCAGCGCGTCCCCTCGCCTGATTTCGTAGACTGTCGCGTCTGATTTTTCCAGGACCGGGGTATACTTCCAGCCCGCAGTATCCAGCCGATCAAAGAAGGGACGGCCCATCTGCCGATTGGGTTCGCTAAAGAGGACGCGGCCATCGGGTTCGAGCAGGGTGTCGAATGAGGTGATGAGGGGGTCGAAAAAACGGGCTTCGTAGACCAGGTCGGCACCTATGAGGGTGGCGTAGGTTTTGTCCTGCGGGGGCTCGCGCCAATCGAGCAGAAAGGCTTCGGGTTCGCGACCGGCAATTTGGAGGCAGTTGAGGCGGGTGAATTGCAGGGCATCGGGCATGTAATCGGTGGCAGTGACCCGGGCGCGTTGGAGGCAGGCGATGGCCGAACCGAGCCCCAGGCCGGCACCGAGTTCCAGGACTGACTCGCCGACAGCGAGGGGTTTTTTTGCACGCAAGTATTCGGCCAGGGCGATGCCAGATTGCCAGAGGGTGGCCCAGTAGGGCAGTCGTTCGTCCAGCAGTTCTACGCTGTTGGGATCGGAGATGATGAGCCGGGAAAAGAGTTCTTCGGCATCTTCCACACAGGTCACACCGATGGTGCGGCCGCACAGATTGTGACGTTCTTCGCCGAGTTGATAGCGACCGGACAATTTCTGTTTGAGGCGCTGGATGGTTTTGTCAATGCTCATCGGGAAAGGGAAAGGACAGGCGGTCTTCGTGTGCCTGTCCTTTTTGTTCTCCTAGGAGGGTGTGTGTGCCGGGTTATCCTTGATAGGCATCCCAGAGGGCTTTGTAAAAACGCAGCAGGCGTTCGGCATCTTCCCGGTTTTCACATCCCTTGATTTCTGCGAGGGTATATCCACCATAGCCTTCGGCTTGAAGCAGGGAGAAGAGCTGTTGCCAGGGATATTCGGCATTGGCCAGTTCGGTGATGTGGACCAGGCCGATTTTGTGCTTGAGCAGGTTGAAGTTGGCTTCGATCGAGCCGTCTTCGACTTCCCCCAAATTGGAATTCCAGCAGGCGTAGGCATTGTCGTGATCGGCATGGTCCATAATGCTGCGCATACGATCCGGGCGCTGGGTGTCCCGGCCGTGGACTTCGACACGAATCTGAACGCCCAGATCGGCTGCTGCCTTCGCGCATTCCCGGACTGAAACGCCAATTTGTTCGAGGGTTTGTTCTTCGGGAATGCCGTTGGCAACCTGGAGACCATTGGGGCGAACCTTGACGCCGGAACAGCCCAGATCGGCGGCGAGTTTGGCGCATTCAATGGTGCCGTTGATGTTTTCGCGAAGCACTTCTTCTTCAACAGCATGGTATTCAAAGGCACTGCCGATTCCGACTATTTCAATGCCGGCATCTTCAAACTGTTTGCGAACCTCCTGGCGCTGATCGGCACTGAGGTCCACTTCGACACCGTGGGCGTGGGTGGTGCGCAGTTCCACACCCTGAAAACCGTTGTTCTGGCACACTTCGATAATGGTGGGCACGTCCCAGTCTTTGGCAATCTGGTAGGTGACAAAACCGAGCTTCATGCTTGACGCTCCTTCCATAGATTGGCTTCGGGTTTTCTACAACCCGGACCTCGGAACCCGAAACGGAAATGGTTTTTGATCGGGTTTAAAATACCGCCTTTGTCTTAAAAGTCAAACGCTTTCTCTTTCACATGGAGGTATGTAAATGGCAGATGTATCATGGATCCCAGGGTATTGTATTCGGCCTGCACAGGAAGCGGATGTGGAACGGACCTGTGAGATCGCCAGACAGGCCTGGCAACGAATACACGATAGTTTTAGAAAGATTATGGGGGCAGATATGCACGATGGGCTTTGCGCAAATTGGGAAGCCAACAAGGCAGACCAGGTGCGGGCGCACTGGAGGGCGTTTCCGGAGGCATTTTATGTGGTGGAATCGGAAGCGTCGGGACAGGTGGTGGCGTTTTTGACGTTTCGGGTGGATCCGCAGAAGTCTTTGGGCACGATTGGGAACAATGCGGTTGCACCCGAAGGACAGGGGCAGGGGATCGGAACGGCGATGTACCAATTCCTGCTGGATCGATTTCGAGAATTGGGGCTTCGATTTGCGACTGTTTCTACCGGGCTCGACGAGGGCCATGCCCCTGCCCGACGGGCCTATGAAAAGGCAGGCTTTGATATTCGACAGGAGAATGTGACATATTATCAGACTCTGTAGATGCGCCTTTTATACGATTGGTAGAAGCCGTTTTTAACGGCGAAAACGGATCGCAGATGAAATCTGTTCCTACCAGATGGCTTTGCTTTCAAGGGGGACGCGATGGAACAGCATGAACACGTGGAAGTGATTCAATCGGACCATCATACCTATCGCATTGAGATGGGTGGCACAGTCGATGGGGTCAACACGCGAAGTCCGGTGGGGTATCAGGTGTGTGATCAGGCGTTTGAGCCCAATGTGTCTGTGCAAATGGAGAACGTGGGCGACACCCCGGTGGTGAATCCCTGGTTGATTCCAAACGGGCGTGATTGGCGAACGGTTGAGGCGATTGTAGGAGGGGTTGTGACACCCGACATGGACGATGCAGAAAAGGCCCTGGCATTGTGGACCTTTCAGCGGGGGTGTCGATTTCACGCTACCCCGTACGATCGGGATAATGGAAATGTGGTCCGGATGTTAAATGTGTATGGATATACGCTGTGTGGCGACGATTCTTATGCCCTGGCCGATTTGTGGCGTGCTTCGAGATTGCGAGTGCGCAACGGGCATCCGGTGGGGCACTCCACAACGGAGGTGTTTTACAACGGGATGTGGCATTTGCTGGACGGCGACGAGCATGTGATTTGCTTGATGCGGGACAACAAGACGATTGCCGGAGAGGCAGAGATTGTTGCCGACCACGATTTGATGAAGCGAACACATGTGTACGGCATTTTGAGGGAGGACGAGAGGGATACAGACGAATTTTCGGCATCTCTATTTTTTTATGAAGAGGAACGGAAGGAAGAGAAAGGGATTTATCCGGCCCATCAAATGGCAATGATATTACGCCCCGGGGAGGCATTGACCTGGCGATGGGACGGGCGGGGAAAGTTCCACGGACGGGAAAATATGGGCTCATGGCGAAATGCCTGGACCCGGGTCTGCAACGGGGTGTTAGGTTATCAACCGGACTTGGGTGGTCCTACCTGGCGGCACGGGGCTGTCATGCTGGAGAACCTTGCGCCTGAGGGTGCGTTTCGAATGTTCGGATCCGGGGAGGCCACCGCTGTGTTTGAAATAAAGAGTCCGTATGTCATTGTGGGAGGACGGATTCGGGCCCAGTTTCGGCGGACCTATTTACACGAACGGGTGGCGCTTTCGGTGTCTTTTGATCGGGAAACCTGGATCGAGGTCTGGTCCGGAGATACGCTGGGCGAGGTGACGGCGGATGTGTGTCTGGATCGCCTGTTTCCACCCGAGGGGGAGGCACGCTATGGATATGAC
>JAPUJS010000642.1 GCA_027296045.1 bacterium
ACCTGCAAAACGTTCGGAAAGCCAGACCGCACCGACTACCATGATCACAATGGCCACAAAGACCACGGCCCCCAAAATCACCTCTCGTTCACGGTTTGCCATAACCCCTTCCCTAAAGTTCACCCGCAATAAACCGCCGCACCTCGTTGTCTGCCGCTTCGATTTCGTCGGGCGACCCCTGGGCGGCAACCTTGCCCTGGTAGAGCAGGGCCACATGGTCGGATATACGTCTGGTCAACGACATGTCATGGGTCACGATAACAGACGTGATATCAAGCCGATCTTGAAGCTTCAAAATCAAATCGCTCACGACATTGACCGTTCGCGGATCCAGACCGGTGGTCGGTTCATCATAAAGAATAAAATCGGGCGACATCGCAATGGCCCGAGCAAGGGCGGCCCGTTTGCGCATCCCGCCCGACAGCTCGACCGGCATCATCTCTTCCGCCCCGTGCAATTCCACCTCTTCCAAACAGGCTTGTACCCGTTCGTTTATCTCGGCATCCGAAGCCCCGGTGTGCATCCGAAGTCCAAACCCCACGTTTTCCCTCACCGTCATCGAGTCAAATAATGCCGACGACTGAAAAAGTACCCCAATTCGCTTGCGCAATTCAACGAGGTCCCGTTCTGAAACCGTGCCCATCTCGTTTCCGTCAACCGTGACCCGGCCTGCATCGGCTCGTTCAATGCCAATAATATGCTTTAAGGTCACGCTTTTCCCACACCCGCTGGGGCCCAAAATGGTTGTGATCTTCCCCCACCCAATTTCCAGATCCATCCCCTTAAGTACATGTGTATCCTCAAAGGACTTGTAGACCCCGTCAAATTGAATGGCAACCCCGTCACGTGCCATAGAAATTACCCGCGTCTTTAATCATACAGCATCGCATGGGTCAAAAAATAATCCAGCACCAGAATCAGGGCAGAAGAAATGACCACAGCAGCCGTGGCAGCCCTGCCCACCCCTTGCGCGCCGCCCTCGGTGCGCAAGCCGGCATAGGATCCGATAAAAGTAATCAGACCCCCATAAACAGTCGCTTTCACCACCCCTACGCACACGTCGTACGCCTGGAAGTCCAGCTTCATTCCTTTGATAAAATCCGTTGTCGTAATGCCCATCTTGATTACGGCCATGATGAACCCGGAACCGATGGCAATAAACGAGGCAAAAATCACCAAAACAGGGACCATCAGCAACCCGGCTATAAAACGCGGCATCATCAAATACCCGACCGGATCGACGGCCAGGGAAACCAAGGCATCAACTTGCTCCGATACTTTCATCGTGCCTACCTCGGATGCAATCCCGGCACCCACACGCCCTGCCAAAACCAGCCCCATCAAGATGGGTGCCAGTTCCAAAACCACGGATCGCACCACAATGCTGCCCACCATATAATCCGGCACATACGCTTCCATCTGGTAGGCCATCTGAATCGAGACGGCCATCCCGCTAAATGCCGAGACCAAACAGACCAGCGACAAGGAGTCCACCCCGATGTGATAGCACTGCTCGAAAACCTGTCGGCGATAGAAATACACGTATCGGAATTGCCCCAGACAATGCTTGAAGGACACAAACATATGGAGCGTCTGGGCCAGAAAATGGATAATTTTTGTGCCGAGAAAATGAAAAAAACGCGTCATATAAAGATCGGTTCGACAGTCGGGAAGGGAACAGGGCTGGAAGGGGATCGAGATCAGAATAGGGCAAGAAAAAGAGGGGTTATCACACTAGGCAGAAGCGTTCAAGCGTTCCTCGATTTCACCGTTTAATTCCCCTCCCAGGAGGAAAAGCAGGGCTGAAAGATAAATCCAGAGTTGGAGAACAATAAAAATCCAGAGAAAGCCAGTGACCATGCTGTAATAGCTGAATGCCCCTACATAATACCCAAAAGCCTTGGACAGGCCAAACCAGAAAACCGTAAACAGAACGGCCCCGGGAAGAACTCGGATCACACTTAGTTTGTAATTTGGGGCAAGCCGATAGAGAATTCCCGCCATCATCATCCCGCTCAGAAAACCGATGGGCCATTTTAAGTTTGTAACCGCCGGGGGAAGATATTTTTCCAGACCAAAGCGGGCAATGATATGTTGCTCAATCCATCCCCCGATGATCAACATATTAAACGCGACCACCAATGCCACACCCACCCCAAATAGCAGGCCCAAAGAAAGCAACCTGCGGTGAATCAGAGAGCGTGTTTCCTGAACGCCGTACGCCCGATTGAGGGCTTTAATAGTTGCAGAAATCGCACTGGACCCCGCCCATAAGGCTCCCAGACCTCCCACCGTCAAGAGTTGCTCGGAACTATCAAATAAGGAAGTGATCGTATCTTCAATCATCTCCCGAAATACATCGTGGAGAAAAATGCCCAGAACATCGAGCGATTGGAAGATAACCTCTTTGGACAGGCCCAATTGAACGACCATGGTCGCGGTGAACAATGCAGTGGGGAAAATGGCGAACCCAAAATCAAATGCCATTTCCCCGGCCATTTCGGTACAATCGTGCCGATAGAGCCGCCGGAACAAATTTTTGGTAATTCCCCAAACCGTGTTTAGCCGCTTGGGCTGATCCGGGCCTTCCGGTTCTTTTTTAGAAACCGGCTCCTCTTCGGGCGAAGAAACTTCAACCCCCATTCCAACCTCCGTCCATCCATACAGATCCGGCGTCACAGGCAGATCCCATTCCGCCCAGGATTAAGATACGTGTAATTTAAGCGTTTACACGAATTCGATCAATCATTTTTTGAAAACAAAAAAGGGGCTGGTATGAAAACCAGCCCCTTAAACAGACCCGCCTGAAACTTAAATGAGATCTTTCCAGGTGCCACCGGACACCCGTTGTCTGAAAAACCGCTGCAATTTTGCCAGCGCCCGATTTCGGATCTGACGAACGCGCTCTCTGGTCACGCCCAGGCCCAGACCAATTTCGCCAAGGGTGCGCCTTTCCCCTCCATCCAGCCCGAAATACGCCCGGATCACATCGGCTTCCCGGCTGTCCAGGGTGGAATCCAGAGACTCATTCACCATTTCCAGTTGATCTCGATCCATCACCTGCTGATCGGGCTCGGCTTCCTCGGCCTCCAGAACCTGGATCAGAGATTGCTCTCCTTGCGCATCCAGGGGCGATTCCAGGGACAGATCGGACCGCACGCAACGAAGCGCCCGTTCCGCCCGTTTCCTGCTGATCTTCATATCGCTGGCCACTTCGTCGAGGGAGGGTACCCGCCCCAATTCCTGGGTCATTTGCCCCCACCGGCGGGCCATCCGGTCCATATCTTCCTGCCTGTTTGCAGGCATCGCCACCGCAGACGTGCGTTTGAGCGCATTGAGGATGGCCTGACGAATCCACCAGACGGCATAGCTGATGAACTTAAACCCACGCTTTTCATCAAACCGCTTGAGTGCTTCCATCAATCCCATATTTCCCTCGGCAATCAGGTCGGCCAGGCCAACGCCCCGCCCCTGATATTCCAGGGCTACACTGACCACGAATCGAAGGTTGGAAGTAATCAGACGATCGATCGCCGCCTGATTGCCCTTCCGGCCCTGTTTCAGAGTATCTTCCTCCTCTTTTCGAGTCATAGGAGGATATTTTCGCAATTCTTTCAAATACCGCTGCACCGAAGCATCGCGCATCGAACCTCGAGAAGTGGTATCGGGAGCATCGACTGTATTCAAGAGGGCCTCTTTTCTAGCAACCATGGAAATCACCCCTCCGCTTAGTGTGAAACTGCTGTTCAACTCTTTTTTAAAACGATCCAAACTGGCTAAAGTTCCGAAAGGAGATCGGAGATCATATTGATACGACTGTGCGAGAATTTTCACACGATTGTGTAGCATCTGACGCTACACGGAGTCCATCTGCCTCAAAAATTCTAATTATATTTAATTTTTACAATATTTTAAATGAAATACACCTCAAAGGAAAACAACAGTCCGACCGGGGAACCTGCATGTATTGTGCCAGGGGCTTCCCCAATAACATAATCGGTAAAGTCATCCCAATTCTTGCGCCTTTTACAACTTCTGCAACCTTGAGACAAACCCTCGGTGTTCAAGGTTTCACCTGCAACCCACGTGCCATTTTTGAATATTTATCTAAATTCAACAAAATCAACATTTAATTATATTTTTCTATGTCTGAGCATTCCCAGAAAAAATGAGATAGCGTAAAAAATGGCGGATTCACGCCAATGATCTGGCCAAATGGCAGAGAAAAAGGGGTATCGTATATTGCTACAAATCCCACAGCACACATATATCTGGTGCAGTCATTCTAATATAAGCCATCCCAGATCGCGAACGCTCCTTTTCAAGTGCTCTACATCCGGCGCACCTATTTTGTTGTGTCCGCTTGAGACGTAAATCCACCTATAAATAAAATATAATCAGAATATTACAAAAAAAGAAAGCGGGAGAGTTGATTTCTCAACTCTCCCGCTATTCCAATGGTGGGACATACAGGATTCGAACCTGCGACCTCTAGTTCCGGAGACTAGCGCTCTATCCAACTGAGCTAATGCCCCACACGCATGCGGAAAGACCTAACGATCTTTCTTTTTGTGCCGGTCTCTTCTGCGACGTTTTTTGCGTTTGTGGGTCGCAATCTTTGCGCGTTTCCGTTTTTGACCGCTGGGCAATATATACACCTCCTCTTAGGGGATTGCTTGCCTTAGGTGGTACCGGTGGATCCGGAAATACTGGACCGAAGCTCCTTGGACGGATTAAACACTGGAACGGGGC
>JAPUJS010000643.1 GCA_027296045.1 bacterium
AAGTTGTCTGCGGCTGCTTCTTTCTTAGATTCGTGTGAATTTTTGTAGGCGGTTGGGTTGCCAGGGCACTTCGGTTATGTAGATATCGCCGTGGCTATCGACACAGATGCCGTGCGGGGCATCGATGAACTGCCCGGGGGCTGTGCCCTCATCGCCCCAGCGGGAGAGCAGAACGCCGTCCAGGTTAAAGAGGCTGATCCGATGGGGCGCTTCTGCGACATAGACAATATCATCCGCATCGATGTGAATATCGTTAGGAGACCGGATATCCGTCCAGGCTTCCAGAAAGTTTCCGTCAAAATCGAATAGCTGAATGCGGTGGTTTGTGCGGTCGGTCACGAGTACACGATTGCGCCGGTCAACCCAGAGGTCGTGGGGCAGGGCAAACTGGCCAGGCCCTGTGCCTTCCTCACCCCAGGAAAGAATCCGTTCGCCATCGGGTGAAAAACGATGCACGCGGTGCTGGCCATAGCCGTCCGAGACGAAAATCTCCCCCGAGGGGGCGGCCATGGCCTTGGTTGGCCTGTTGAACGGCAGCCCCGGCGTGCCGATTTGGTCGGGCGTGCCCAGGGTCTGGAGCACTTCGCCCCCGGTGCTAAATATGCGCACGGTGTGATCATCGACATCGGCGCAATAAATTTGGTCTGCGGGGTCGATCCAGAGGCTGTGCGGATTTGTAAGGATGTCGTCCCCCCAAACGGTCAGAAAACGGCCCCCGGAGTCGTAGACCAGGATGGCTGCAGGATCGCGTCTGGTGACGTAGACGCGGCCCTGTGAGTCAACAGCGACGTCGGGAACGACCCCACCGATCTCCCGCCCTTCAGAACCTCGGCCCCACTCTTCGATAACACGGTATTTGTAAGTTGCCATGATGCATCTCCTTCTCTTTCTTCAATCCCGCTCGACCGCTACCGGTTCTCCCCGCTCAATGCTATCCAGAATCGCCTCACACACCCGCATTGCCTGATACCCGTCCCGAATCGAAGGCGAACCCTGTATTCCCGACTGAATCGCCCTTGCAAAGGCCTGCATCTGCACCCAGTAGCCCCCCTGCTTCTCCGCGTGGCCTCGCGTCACCGGATTCCAATACTGTCCCGGAATGCCCGGCACCGGTCGATACCCCGCTTCGGAGGTCGCCGTTTCAAACTCCAGCGTGTGCAAATTCACCAGCCGCAAATGAGCCCGGGCGTCGCCTTCCGCCTCCAGTTGACACGTCCAGTTCGGCGTATTGCCTGCCAGCATAATCGTACCCGTGGCCCCACTGTCAAAATGCGCCACCGTTGCAATTGCAAAACGCCCTTCGGCGCCCACCGAAAGATTTGCGTAGACCTTCTCAATCTCTCCACCAATAAACCGCGCCAGATCCACCGCGTGGGTAGCCTGAAAAATCATATACATCCACCCGTCCCGATACTCATACGTATCGTGCCACATCGGACTCGGCATAAAGTATCGGCTCTCCAAAAAAATCAACTTCCCGAACTCCGGCGTCTTCATCAACTCCCGAAACTTCATCACCCCCGGCGCGTGGCGCATATTGTGTCCAATCTGCGTCATCACGCCCCTGGACTCCGCCAGTTCCACCAGCTCCCGGGCATTCTCCGTTCGGTGCGACGCTGGCTTTTCCATCATCAACGGCAATCCCGCCTCCAGCACCTGCTTGCCGCACGCATAATGCATTGCCGGTGGCCCCACCACCATCACCGCGTCCAGATCCTCCTGCTCCAGCATCGCCTGCATATCGGTATACCACTTCAACGCCCCATAATGCCGCGCATTGCGTTCCGCAAGCTCCTGCCGCAAATCGCAACAGGCCACCAGATCCAGTTCCGGAATCGTTGCAAAATTGGGGTACCACGCATCGCTTGCCTGCTTGCCGCACCCCACAAAACCAATCTTCACTGGTGCATCTGACATCGCTTCCTCCCAGATCAACGAGAGATTACCCCTCTTGTCCCGCTCGGGCCGTCCCTTTTAGTTTCTGATTTTCCTTCGCCTCAAGATCGACCGCTTCCGGATCGACCACCTCCAACAGTTCTGCGTGCAAATCCTTTAAAAGATCGCCACACTCCGAATCCCCAGCCCGATTGCTCACTTCATCCGGATCGTCCACCACATTAAAAAGCTGATCGGGCATCCCCACATAATGGATATATTTCCAGTCGCCCTTCCGAATCATAAACCCGCCCGAAGTCGCCCCCAGCGCGTGGTATTCACTAAAAATTGCCCGATCTTCCAAATCCTCCCCTTTCACTGCATTCACCAAACTTGTGCCCGGAAGCGCCGCCACAGGCTCTTGTGCAGAAAGGTCCAGCAACGTAGGCAAAATATCCACCAAATTGGCCCCGGAAGAAACCCGCCGCCCACCTGCTTCTCCCGGCATTCGCACAACTATTGGCACCCGGACCGCGTGTTCATAAAAACACTGCTTCTGCCAGATCCCGTGATGCCCGGCCATTTCCCCGTGATCGCTCACATAAATCACCACCGTATTCTCGCGCAAAGCCGAATGATCGATCACATCTACCAACCGCCCGATCAAATCATCGGTAAACGAAACCAGCCCATAATAGGCCGCCATCGCCATGGTCGAAACCGAATCGTCCAGCGGTTCTTCGTTTCGAAGCCAGTAGCGCAACTGCTGGATCGCCGGATGCTGGGACTCCCAGGATTCGGTCCGCGTGTCGGGCAACACCACCCGGTCGGGATAATACCGGTCGTAATACGCCTTTGGACACAACAGCGGAAAATGAGGGTTCATAAACCCCGTATACAACAACCACGGCCGGTCTGACCCGTACTGCGCCTTCGATTTCAAAAATCGCTCGGATAAATCCGCCGCCATCCGATCATACTCATTTTGCCACCCCTCCGCAGGACCGCATTCCGTCACATGACTGTTGCTGCCACGCCTGGCATCGGAAGTACGCTTTGGTGCCGTCATACTCCAGTGCTTCCACTTCTCCGCATCGTCCATCAACCGCACCCCAAACCCGTGCAACCGTTCCGGTCCTACAAAATGTGTGCGGCCGCACAGCACCGTATCGTATCCGGCAGCTTCCAGATAACTCCCGATCGTCGGCGTTGACCCCGGAAGTGGCGACCCATTGTCCCACGTACCAATCTGATGTACATATTGCCCCGTCATAAAAGACATCCGTGCCGGCACACAAATCGGACAGGCCGTATAGGCATTTTCAAAAACCGTTCCCGCTTCTGCCAACCGATCCAGACAGGGCGTCTCCACATACGGATGGCCGTAGCACCCTGTCACAGCAGGGTCGTGTTCGTCGCTCATAATCAGCAAAATATTCGGCCGATCTACCATTTTAATACCTCCCCATCCGTGCCGGACCCGGATCGCCGCTCACCACGGTATTGTCAAAATTCTGTTTCAACAACCGCATCTTCACTCCGGCGTGAGCCGAATCGTCCCACAAATTGTTGAATTCATCCGGATCGTCCTGCAAATCGTACAGCTCCCCAAAATCCTCTTCGTGATACACCACCAGCTTATACCGCTCATCCCGAAACATCGTCGCCCAGCAGGACTGGTGCGCCTCTTCGTCCGGGAAATGCCGATTGACCACATCGTAGTACTCGCACCGAATCGTATCGTGGTGCCGATCCCCTTGTCCCTCCCCCGTCAAAATTGGCACCAGCG
>JAPUJS010000644.1 GCA_027296045.1 bacterium
GTTAATTGAGAGAGACAAAAGTCAGCAAACATCAGGAGTTCCGGATATTATATGAAGCAAGAAAAATGCGGGCATCCAATACGGGTGCCTCTTGCCATCCAAATTGGGCGATTAGCTCAGCTGGTTAGAGTGCTGGTTTCACATACCAGAGGTCACTGGTTCAAGTCCAGTATCGCCCACCATCCCTTCTTCCAACCCACTCGAGATAGTTATGTTTTCCGAGTTGCTGGGAGGAAAACACTCCGTATAAGTTAACACCGAATAAGGTGCATCTGCCACAGATGCACCTTCTCTTTTGTTATGACCATCAGGCGGGTGGGGCCTTTACAGGAGACTGCGGATGAAAGAAAGCCTTTACCGATTGTTGGACCTCCAGGAAATTGACAACGAAATGGACGCCCTGGTCCAGGCGCAAAAAGATTTTCCGACCGAAATCAAAACCCTGAAAAGTGAAATCGAATCGGCCCAGGCCCAGGTGGAAGAACAGCGCAACCGGGCTCAGGAGCTGGAAAAAACCCAGCGCACCCTCGAACGGGACCTGGAGGCCATCAAAGCAGATTTGAAAAAACATCAGGACCGGCTCTATGAAGTCAAATCCAACCGGGAATACGACGCCCTTCAGCACGAAATCGAAGCCCTTGAATCCAGGCAGGACGAACATGAAACCGCTATTTTAGAAACCATTGAAACCGTGGAAAACCTGTCCTCCAAGCTGGAAGAAGACGAAGGCCTCTTTAAAGAAGCCGAAGCCGAACGCCAGTCTCGCATCGACGAACTGACCTCCCAACTGAACTCGGTGGAAAAAACCCGGAAAAGATGGGAGAGAAAACGGTCTAAGATCGAATCGGGCATCGAACGCCGCCCCCTCTCGTTTTACAGCCGCATTCGCAAAGCCATGAGAGGCGGCGTGGCCATTGTGATGATCAAAAAAGGCTCCTGTGGCGGTTGCTTCCGTCAGCTTGCCCCCCAGCTCCGGGTGGAAATGCGTCGGTTCGATCAGGTCATGCGCTGTGAAAACTGCGGCCGCATCATGGTCTGGACAGAAGAAGAGGTCACTGCGTGACCGACCCCCTGGAAGTCACCCTGCACGTCGACGGCGCATCCAAAGGCAATCCCGGCCATGCCGGCATCGGCGTGTTGGCAGAATCCGACGGGGTAACCCTCACAGAATTTTCCGACTACATCGGCCAGACCACCAACAACACCGCCGAATACCGAGCCCTGATCAAAGGGCTGGAAATCGCCCAGTCCTTAGGTGCCGAAGCCGTCTCTGTTATCTCCGACAGCGAACTGATCGTCAAACAGATCAACGGGTCCTATCGCGTCAAAAACGCTTCCTTACGGCCCCTGTATCAGGAAGCCCGCCAGCGGTCGGACACCTTCAAGTCCTTCCAGATTCGCCATGTGCCCCGCTCGGAAAACAAACAGGCAGATCGATTGGCAAACGAAGGCATCTTAAACGGCAAAGGGCCAAAAACCTGATCCAGAACGCCTTTGTCAAATCCTAAGACATCGGGCAATTGAAAACCAGTCTTGTAAATTTTTCGTTCCGGGTTGCTTCCTGCTTCGTCCACAAAATAAAGGGCTAACCCGGAATTTTTTGACCAAGCGGGCCGGATGGTCGCGCCCTTTTTATAAGGGTGAGGAAAGTCCGGGCTCCACAGGGCAGGATGCTGGGTAACGCCCAGGCGGGGTGACCCGACGGAAAGTGCCACAGAGAACAGACCGCCAGCGGACAAAACACACGTTTTGTTGCGGGCAAGGGTGAAACGGTGGGGTAAGAGCCCACCGCGCCTCCCGGCAACGGGGGCGGCACGGCAAACCCCATCCGGAGCAAGGCCGAATAGGAGCGGAGAGGTGACCCGCCTCGCTTAAACGCTCGGGTAGGCCGCACGAGGTATCGGGTAACCGATGTCCCAGATAAATGACCATCCGTCTGGCAAATACCAGGCGACAGAACCCGGCTTACAGGCCCGCTTGCCTGTACCAAACGGCAGACTCCCCGGAGGGTCTGCCGTTTTTTATGGCGGAAACGCCCCCCCGGCATTAAGTTGAGACCGTCTCCCTGCGCACCCATCTTATGACACCACCGGGTTGCCCCCAACCCGGCTTCACAGGAGACCCTATGAATTTTTCGGACAAATTCAATCGGGCTATCGATCAAAACAACAGCTTTGTCTGCGTCGGCCTCGATCCCGATCCTGCACGAATTCCCCAGCACCTTCAAACAGAAGCCAACCCGGTACTCACCTTCGTCCGGGAAATCGTACAGGCCACGCAGGACCTGGTGTGTGCCTACAAGCCCAACTTCGCTTTCTACGGTGCCCTGGGCAGATCGGGTTGGGAAGCCCTGGAAGCCATCCTCGACGCCATCCCCGAGTCCATCCCCGTCATACTGGACTTTAAAGCAGGCGATATTGGCAACACCGCCGAGCGCTATGCTGCTATGGCCTACGATTGCCTGGGCGTCGACGCCACCACCGTCAACCCCTTGATGGGCACCGATGCCGTCGAACCCTTCCTGGCCTATTCCGACAAATGCGCTTTCCTGCTCTGCCTGACCTCCAACCCCGGATCCGCCGATTTCCAACGCCTCCAGGTTGGCGACCAGTTCTTCTACGAAGCACTCATCCAAAAAGCTACGACCTGGTCGCAAACCGGCCCGTGCGGACTGGTTGTTGGTGCCACCCACCCGGAGGAACTGGCGAGCATCCGTGCACTCGCGCCCCACCTTCCCATCCTGCTTCCAGGCATTGGCTCCCAGGGCGGCAATGCGGAAGCCATGGTTCAAAACGGTCTGGACGATCAAGATAGAGGGATTCTGGTCAATTCCTCCCGAAGCATCCTCTACGCCTCAAACGGCCTGGACTTTGCCGATGCCGCCCGGCAAGCAACCGAAGACCTTCGCCAGACCTTGAACCGGGCAAGGCCGAAGGCAGTAAACGCCTGAAAATCGATCCCAAAACCCTGTACCCGAGGAGATCCCCATGCTCGACATCGGCATTTTCGCCCCCCACGGAACCGATCATGATCAAAACATCGCCTTTTGCCAGGACAGCGACGTACACCACATTGTTTTGCACGCAAACGCCCTTGCCCCCAAAGACGGCGACGGGGTGCCCGA
>JAPUJS010000645.1 GCA_027296045.1 bacterium
GGGGCGGTCTTCACAAAAGACAGGCGTGAGGTTTTCCGTGTCGGGAAAGAAGCCTAACCGGTGGCTGCCGTCGGGCGGTGTGCCGAACTCAATAGAAGGGAGGGAGATGAAATCCTCCGGCTGCGTGAATTCGCGCCAGGCGTCCAGAAGCTGGTGCCAGACTTCTTCGATACAGGCGCTGTAGGAGAAGAGCTGGCCGCCGGAAAAGTCCAGGTGGGCGATTTCTTTTGCCCAGGCAAAGTAGTCGCGCAGCGGCCGCTGGTTGAATTGCATGCCGTGGATGTCGCCCCAGTAGAGGGTACATTTGGGCATGGAATCGAGGATGCGAACGGAATTGCTCCGGGTCTCCAATCCGTTACAGGTGACGGTCACAGCATCGTGGGGTGCCTTGAGGCGGACCGGCCTGTCTGAGGTCTGTCCGGCCCTGGTTCGGAAATGGACCGGCCCGTTGGGGTGGGGAAGTGGATTGCCGTAGGTGTCGAGCAAGGTGAGATTTGGTTCGACATAGCCTGTACTGATTGAGGGACAGGTGACGCGTAAATCGGTGGGCGGGCCGGGTGCGATACAGAGCGGGTTGCTCACCATAAAAGACGGGTCGAGCGTTCGGGGCAGGAAAAAGTGGTATTTCCCGCCCGGATGGTGGAAGGTGAGTTCGCCGTGAGGGTCTTCTACCAGCCAGAACCGGAAAGCGTCGATGGCGTTTTGGGGCAGGCGAAATCCTTCTCTGTCGGTTTTGAGCCAGATTGTAATCGTCTCGTCCGGTCCGACTTTCCCCCCGGTGCAGATAATGTGTACGGCGTGGAGGAATTCCGGTGCCTGCGGGTGGATGTCAAAAGTGCGCACCACTTTGCCACCTACAAGCGGCACGCCTTCCCAGGTTACACCAGCAGGTCCGGACACGGTGACGCCGCCTTCGGACAAAAAGGTCTGGTCGCGCTCGAGGTACTGGCGGATGTCGTAGAAAATCCAGAGGTTGCCACCTTCGACCATGCCTGCCTCGCCCGTTTGGTAGCAGAGGCGAAGGTCCACGGTGGCGCAGACACGGAGGTTTCCGTCGGTTTCAACCCAGAAGCGGTTGGCTTCGATTTCCGGCATAAGCGGTGAGACGTGAGATGTGAGATGTGAGATGTGAGACAGGGTGGTTGGGGGACGGTTTCACGGTTACACTTTTGACAATAAAAGGGCGTGGGCCAGGATTCGGCCCACGCCCTTATCTGGTTTCGGGCTTCAGACGGGTGTTAGAAGGAACCCGAGAAAGAAACGCGCAGCGGTGAGCCGAGCAGATCGCCGAAGTTGGTATAGGCGATGTCAACGCGCAGATCCCGTTCGCCGAGCCCGCCCTTCAGGCCGGCGCCGATGCTCCAGGTTTCCTCGTCGTAATTCCACTTGTATCCCGCCCGGACCGCGACGATGTTCATCGCCCAGAGCTCGGCACCTGCGTGCCAGCGCTGGCCGCGGTCCGTGAAGTAGGCGCTCTCGAAGGAGGTCGTCACCGAGAGCGGATCTCCCAGGTTTCCCAGGAATTCCATCGAAGCGCCGATATTGAACTCCACCGGCATCTCGGAGATCTCGGCAAGGAGGACCTTCTCGTTGCTGACGTTTCTCAGGCCCATTCCCAGTCGCAGGCTACGGAAGCCGGTGTTCAGAAGGGTGCCCAGGTCCAGCGAGACCGTTGATATTTCCTCTGGACCCAGCTTGGACTGGATATACCGAATCTGGAATCCTGCGGACAGCTTGTCGGTCAACTGGCGAGAGATGACCAGACCCAGTGCGATGTCGCCCGTGTCCAGCATGTTACCGGTGCCTTGCGGTTGCAGAGTAGTGGTCTCCTCCATTTCGGGCGGCTTAAAGCTGATTACGGAAAGCCCGATCACGAAGTTCTTGCCGACGTTATGGGCGAGAGATCCTGAGTAAAACTTGGACCCTGCCCAGTAGTCTACGTAGCCGAAGGAGAAGCCGAGATTCTTAATCTTCGCAATCCCCGCAGGGTTCACGAAAATGGCGTCCATACCATCGGATACCGAAGTATATGTATTCGCCATACCGGCGATGCGGGCTGTTGGCGCCACGCTGAGGAACTTGAAGGTGGCTGGCCGCTGTTGCTCAAATCCCGGCCGAAATTCAAGGTCTTCCCAGGCAGGTACGTTGACTCCTACGCTTTGAGCCTGAGCAGGCTGCACTACGAAGAGCACGCCCACGGCGAGGATCAGGTAGCATATCAATTGTTTCATGCGTTTATCCTTTCTGGTCTTGTGGGTGTGCGATTATCGGTGAATAATGAAGGACCCGATTTGCGTTTGGCCGTTTCTGACGTGGGACTCAACCACGAAGAAGTAAAGCCCGGTCGTGGCCTCGCCGGTAATAAAGCGATCCTTCAGGTCCCAGGAAGCCTCACCGATTGCCGGATCATCGTGCTCGATGATGCCCATCTTGTCGCCCGATATGGTGTAAATATGGATCGTGCACTTGTTGGGCACACCCACGAACCGGACTTTGAGCGCTCCGCCATAGCTGCTTGCGGCCCTTTCGATGCTGAAGGGGTTCGGCACCACGGTGACCTTCTTTTCCAGGTTGTTGGTCGCAGTGCCTGAGGCAAGCTGCGGGCTCTGAGAGACGATGACCTTCTGCTCTGGCGCAGAATATCCGCCTTCCAGACCCGCCTGCACGTGTTTGGACACCTGGGGAGGCAGATCCGCCATGGTCATCCCGTTCTTGCTCCAGTTGGATCGGCCCTTGATGACCGCCCTGAGATTGTAGTTATAAGTGAATCCGGCAAGTGAATTGGGGTCTTTGAAGACGTATTCACTCGCCCCGGTGGCCGGGACTTCGCCAACCAGGTGCCAGGGACCATACTCTTCATGGTCAGATCGGTAGACCCGGTAGGCCACAACGTCGGCCTCACCATAGTCGGGATTGATTGCGCTTTCCGCGTCACCCTTCCAGACCGTTTCGAGATTCGCATCTTCGTTACTGCGAACGATGAAATCGATATCCGGTGGCGAGTTGGGAATTGCGTAGTCGGCGTCGTAGGCGAACTGGGCGTGTGAGAGGTTCTGCAGGAGACCTCTTTCGCCCTTGGCCAGCTCGTCCTTTCGCTGGTCGTCGGTTGAGCCGCCCAGGGTCCAGGCCCATCTCGTCGTGTCGATGGGATATCCCGTCGCCGGGTCATCCACAAATTCGGAACCGGATCCATAGACATAGACAATAACGATCTTTGCTTTCTGCCCCGGACCCAGATCATACGGTCCGTAGATCTGGTCATTCCACTGCATCTGCTCGCCGTCCGGCTGCGGGGTGGAGGCAGATATGAGAAAGTCATACATCTCGGCCGGGCTCAATGAGCCATTGGTGGGGTCGTCGATATTTCTCCGGGAATGCACCGTGTAGTTGTGCTGCAAAATAGGTGTCTCGCCTTTGGGATCCACATAATCAGCTGCCTTGTCCCGAGCGTTGAAAACGTGACTTGCTCCTGCGTTGCGGAAAGCAAGCGGCGCAATTCCCACGTAGGCCTGAGAGGTTGCCGTGCCCTTGGGTCGGTCCGTGCTGCCGGGGAACCACGCGCTGCGGCCTCTCAATTCGACATCATATGGGTCACCCGTATCCTCTTCAAAACTCTGGGGCAGGTTTCCGTCATACTGGTAGTTGATATATTTGTCGGCGAAATCGGCGACTGTCAGTCCGCTCAACGGATTTGGCGAAAAGTTCGGCGCCAGAGAGGACTTGAACCAGTCGTCATTCCCACCTGGGAACCGGTTGTACCGAATGAGTCCGCCCTCGTGTCGCCACCTCCAGGCGGTCCCCATAGAGTTCACATAAAACGTGTTCATGAACCCGAAGTAGGTGTCGTTCAACTGCTTGTCACCCCGATTGTCGAATTCGACTTCAAGGAGGATGAAATCGTCGAAGTCCTGGTGGCTCCAGGCATAGACCTTTCGCGTTACAACCACATTGTGCTTGGTGGTCCACTGCGAAATGTTGACCGATTCGGGCGCATCAGGGTGAGGATTGTACTTGAAATAATCGAAGTTGTGGATCTCATAAGGGGAAGACTTTATCGGATCTACGCCCTCCTGGGTGGGGGCACCCGGCCACCAGTTCGTCATGTGCAAACCGGGCTGGAGCCCCCGTGCGGGGACTCTGTTCTCAAAGCCCCAGGTGGCTTCCCGCTGGTTCTGGATGTCATAGATCATCGGAAAGATGTCTTCCGTCGGCTGACGAGGACCTGAGGCCGAGACCCACTTCTCTCCGTCGACATTGGTAAGGACGAGCACGCCTTCCCCGGCGGAGTGCATCGGTACCGAGGACTTCTGGGAAAAGGACAGGTAGCCTTTGTAACCCCAGTAGTTCAAAAAGTCCTCGCCGCCGAGTTGGGCGTAAAACGCGTGTTCGCCTCCAGGATACCCCTGCCGCATCATCACTCTGGACGCGGTCTCGTTGTAGGTCATACTCGAGGTGCCAGTATTGGTGAAGGACAACCAGACGAGGCTGCGAGTCAGGTGGCGCGAGGTGGTATAGAAAACGTCGATGGCCTGAGCCGAATAGGTGCATACAAAAAGGAACACCGGCAGCGTCAGAGCCAGCAAGCGCCATTGTTTCAAAAATCTGGACATTATTTCCTCCTTTTGGATAAACTTAAAACTTGATCCGGGCGCCCAGAACGACGTTTCGGGGCCTTCCAAGTCCGCCATTATAACGGGTCAACTCAGAGGGGTCACGGTTATTGATTGCGTCGGAACTGAGGGGCTGTGGAAGCTGCAGCCCGTACTGTACCCAGTTGAAGTTCCGGGTCAGGTCGTCACTTTGATTCCAGAGGTTGCGAACTTCCAGAAAGGCCGTGGCCGTGGTCGTGTTGAAGATCCGGAAGTCCTTTTCCACGTTTATATCGGTGATTGTGCTCAACGGGCCGTTCCGACGCTCCTCACCTCCTGATGGGGGCGAGTAGTTATAAGGCGTGCCGGTATGAAGCCGGAAAAGCAGTGTGGCACGGAGGGCAGCCAGCGGCTTCACGTGGTAATCGGTAGGGGAAGCAAACAGGAACTGGACGCTTCCGAAGTTCCGCCGGTCGTTGCCGCTGGTGTATTCGGGAATTGTATAGGTCCCGGCGGTGAAGACGTAGATGCCCGGTTCCACCTCCAGGGGAGACTCCCATTTGCCCGCTGCGCGGGGGCTGCCAACCCGATCCAGATAGATGTTGAAAATATCCACCGCCTTCTGTTTCAGCGCCGGAATATCTGCGGGATCCGGCGGCTTGGGCACTTCCTGGCCGTCGGGCTGAACCGTTACACCCACAAAGAATTCCGGGCCTCCGACAAAGTCCGGATCCGGGATGAAATAGCGCTGCCAGGCCCTTCTGCCAGAATTGCCCGAAATCTTCACCCACTGGAGATTGTAGGAGACGTTGAAGGAGGTCATCTGGGAAAACTGCTTGCGGAATGAAAACTCGAAGCCCCGTGAGGTGGCTTTCGAGGTGTTGGTCATAGACCGCGTGTAGATTGTGTTAAGCCCGAATCCGGGCTCATCCGCGCGGTCGGATGCACGGCCCAGGACACCCGTCTGGTCCTTATAGTAGGTGGTGGCGCTCACCACGAAGGGTCCGGAAAAGTTCCAGTCGAAACCGGCTTCGAAGCTGGTGGTCTGCTCGGCCTCCACCCCCTTTACGCGTCCTGCGCGACCGGCCAGCTGGTGGATCAGAGCATTCCAGCGTTCCTTCTCGTCGATCTGTCCGTTGCCGTTCAAGTCGCGGTCCGGCGCACTGGAGTCGTACTCCCGTTCGTAGAATTTCTGCATGTCCGGATACTGGCGGAAGACGCCGGAGAAAAATCGGATGGTGGATCGGTCGGTGACCGGGTGAGAGATGCCCAGCCTGGGACTGATCGATCCGAACATATCCGCGTCCACCACAGGGACGTTGCGCCATCTGGTTACGGAGTTGTAGTGGGGCCAGAGGATCTGCCGGGTGATCGACCCGTAGGACTTGCCCGGATCCACCGCATCCCACCGCAGCCCCGCATTCACGACAAGCCCCCCGAATTCCATCTTGTCCTGGATGTAGGCCGCATACTGGGTCGGCTTGAAAGGATCGATCCCAAGGACGGGATCGCCCAGGCCGACTATGCGCAAATATCGCTGACGTGCATCGGAGAAGACTTCGCTGTGGAAATAGACGTTGAATTTGATGGCCTCGACACCGGCCTTGAGGAAGTGGCCGCGCGTGATCTGGCTGCTCAGGTCCGCTTTGAGGATCCATCGCTTCCTGTCGGCGTAGTTGAAGGAGTGAAGGTCGCGCTCCAGGTAGTACCCGCTGTTGGCCTGCCGGATGTTCTCGGAGCTTGTAGCCACTCCGGAGGTGTCGGTCAGCGAACGCTGATAGGAAAGCCGGACCTCGTAGAAGGTACGGGGAGATACCGTGTGGGTGAACACCCCGTATAAGATCGACTCGGTCTGTGTTGTCTTGCCCGCAGCGGAATAGTCTCCAGGCAGGAATAAATTGCGACCATCCGCTCCGATGGAGCGAATGCCGCCCTCCGTGCCCGTGTTGATCGAGAGTCTGTTGAAGCCGTCAAGCTGGCCGCCCGGATTGAAGGCGTCGTTTTTGGCGAATATCACACCGAATTTGCCCTTCATCTCCGGTCGAAAACGGCTTGTAGCGTTACCGGAGAGCTGGATGTTGAAAGGCTCCCGATTTTGCGAATTGGGATATGTAGGGGCAAGCCTGGAATGCGAGGAGGTAAGGAAGAATCCTGTGTTCTCCCGGATCGGCCCATTGAAGGAGGCCTCACCAAAGTGTCCGATGACCTCGTCATAGTTGGTGCGCTGATGGATCACCCGGCCGGTTCGCGGGTCCGTTTCGCTTTCGAAAGCCGGATCTCCCCATTTCAGTCGGGTTTTGTGTATGTCGCTGTCATAAACATTTTTGCCCCAGTGTTTCTTGCCCGGCAACGTGAGCTGATATTCGCCCCTGCCTCCGAAGCTGGTGCGGCTTTCCCGCGTAATCAGCCGGATGACTCCTGCCTGCGCGTTGCCGTATTCGGCGTCCATTCCGCCGGTGACCACCTGGACTTCCTGCAGGGCGCTCTTGTTGATGCCCATGAAGTTGGGCGTATTGTACCCGTCGTTGTTGACCAGCCGGATGCCGTCGACCTCCACGAAGGTTTCGTTGTTGGAGTTCACGTCGGCAACCTGGCTGCCCCGAATGCGGAACCGACCGTCCAGAGACACGCCCGGCTGCAACTCGATGATGTCTTCGGTCGTTCGGGCCAAAGGCACAGACTCGATGGCCTTGGTATCAATGATATAGAGGCTGGTGGTCTTGTCAGGCTCCACGGCAGGTCGCTCCGCGATAACCACTATCTCTCCGGCTTCGAGGGCGGTTTCCCGAAGACCGAAGTTCACCGTGGTGGTGAGGTCAGCCTGTACAGCCACGCTCTGTCTGTTTTCCGTGCTATAACCGACCATCGACGCAGAAAGCTGATACTGACCGGGATCCACGCTGATGATCACGAAGTAGCCGTCCGGATCAGACGTGGCGCCCTGTCGAGTGCCCTGAATGACCACGTTGGCGCCAGGCAAAGGCTGGCCCTGTTCGTCGGTTATGGTGCCCTTGATTTTGCCTGTCGAACCGGCCCAGTTGTCTGGTGCGACAAAGGCCACGAACGATAGGGCGAGCAAAAGGGCGACTAAATTGTTGGCTCTCATTTCGAGCATCCTCCTTATTTCCGGCTGAGGGGAAACGCATTATTTCAGGAAGTAGAATTTCAGACGAAGTGCAAGGTCGATTTTGGAGAACGGCCAGGCCTCGGCCAGGCCCCACGCCTCCATCGGTCGGGTAGACCCGAACACAAGACGATATTGCGCTCGCGCATCGATGGCCATGGAGGAGGAGGTGAAAAACTCCACACCAGCCCCAATAGAGGCGCTCACCGCAACACGCCGGTCGAGAACAGGTTTCAGAAGCGCATTGTTGTCCAGCGGCTCCTTGTTCTGTGCAGGGTAGATCATCCCACTGATATCGTTGTGATATCGCGAGAATCCTGCGCCGAAAAGAACGTAAGGAGATGAACCACCCTCACCAAGCTTGCTCCCCTTGAAGTGACGCAGCCAGAACATCTCACCGCTCAGCCATTCCATCTCAGACTTGGCCTGCGGGCTGGGGTATTCCCTCTTGTCGATAGACCAGAGAAACGTCTTGCTCTCCAGCTCACCGTCACTGTACTTGGAATAGTTGACTTCTACCTCGGTGGTCCACCGCTTGTTGTTGACGTAGAGCGCGGAAGCACCGAATTTCACGCCGCCCGAATACCAGTCCGACAGCCCCAGCACAGGCAGATCGTAGGCACCCATCACACCCATGCCCCAGGTCCCATCGACCTGCGCTGGAGCGCTGCCCGGTACAAGCAAGGCAGCACAGATAACCAAAAATGTTGCATATTTCATACATTCCTCCCCAAAGTGATGCGTGGGTTTTTGCGAATTTTTTCGTTCTTTGTCAATCGCATCTCTCCTTTCTGTTAAGATTGCAGCAGTTCAACCTTTTGGGATGAAGTTGGAACTCATCGTGGGCATGGTGGGATAGGGGTGCGGGTGTCCTGTGTAAGCTTTTTCACCACGCACCAGGATTTTTTCAGGGTCTTCTTTGACCACGTCGTGGGCATCGTGTGCCCGGTAGGCGACGGTCAGGCTACGGCGAGACCCGGAGGAGAAATTGGTGTCCGAACCGTGAAAGCAGCAGTCGTAGAAAAGCAAAACACCACCCCGGGGCATGGGGATAGGCACAGAGCGCCAGTAGTGGTCTGTACTATAAAAATCTTCGCGCTGTTTTTGCGGGCGCCGGTCGTTGAAAAAGGGGCGGTTGTGGCTGCCCGGCACAATGCGGATGCACCCGTTTTGTGTGGTCGATTCTTCCAGATAGATCAAGCTCGTAATCAGGGAATAGGCATAGGGGTGTTCGCCGCTGTGCCAGGGGACGGGATAGGATTGGCCAGGGCGAACCATGATGTGGTTGTGTTTGTTGGTCAGGATTTCGATATCGGGGCCCAGGACACCTTCCAGGGCATTCAGGATGATGGGATGCGAGGCAGCCTCCAGATAGGCAGGATCGCGATGCAGGACTTTGGAGAGCCGTCGGACGGTTTCGGGGGTACGTGCCTCTTTGTTTTCCCAGACAATAGGCTCGTTCATGCGCTCAATCTGGACATCTGTGATGTCGTTGAGCCTGTCGATGAGGTTTTCAGGCAAGGTGTCACGGACCCGGTAGAAACCGTTGGTTTTAAAATACCAGATGTCTTCTTCGGTCATATTGGGCATAGGAATTCTGTAAATAATTTAATATCAAAGCAAAGCTTTGAGGTTAGCGGCTCTTTTAGTTTGAGACCGAGCGATCGGTCGGGAGGTTACAGTTTCGAGGCGGACCGGTGGATTCCCGGACGATCAATTTGACGGGTAAGACAGTGGGACCGTGATCGACGGTTTTGCCCTCCAGCATCTGTAGGGCTGTTTCAACAGCCAGGTCTGCCGCCTTTTCAATCGGCGTGTGCAGGGCTGTCAGAGGGGGCCAGACCCCTTTGGCAATCCTGTCGTCTGTATAGGAGACCAGTGACAGATCGCGGGGCACTTGAAGCCCCTGGCGCTGGAATTCTGACAGAGCTCCCACTGAAAATTCGATGTTGCGGCCCACCACAGCGGTGATTTCGGGGTGGGTGGCAAGGAGCTCCCTGGCCATTTTCTGACCGGAATGTATGAAATCTTCTTCCACCTCAGAAACGATAATCAAAGGCTTCATTCCACGCTGTTCACAGGCGTCCTGGTACTGTCTCAGTCGTGTCGGATTGCCCGCTCTGTCCGTACGATCTCCACCCAATAGGGCGATGTTGCAGTGGCCCAGTTCCAGCAGATGGTCCAGAACGAGTCCAAAGCCCAGGGCTTCTTCCCAGATGAACTCAGGAAACCGAGAGTTGATCGGGTTGGTGGCTACCACGGTGGCAATGCCCGACGTCAGTTGTTCGATCCGGGCACAGAATTCCTTGCCGTCCGTGCCAATGAAGACGACCGCATCGGCCAGGCTTTCGACATTGTCGTAGTGCGACATGGGCAGGTCTATGGATTCGACCACAAAGGGCGTATAACCTGCTTCAATGGCTTTGTTGGTCACTCTGCGAATGGGCTCCAGGAGGATCATGCTTCTGAATTGACGGATGACAATGGCAAAAAAGTGCCCTTTCCGAGAGGACAGCAGGCGAGCAGCCGGATTGGCCCGGTAGCCCAGGTCACGGGCAGTCTGTCGGACGCGTTCCTTGGTGGCTTCACTGATCCAGGTGTTCTCCGCGTTGCGCAGCACCTGCGAGACGGTGGAAATCGACACGCCGACTGCTGCTGCTACATCTTTAAGGGTTATGGCCAATAATGCTCCCTAAGTAATTAAATTACAGAAGTTTTTTAAGGTTTGTGCTTTGAAGATCAAGGCCGATATCATGTTTCCCGCCAGGGGTGTGCTGCATATTGGATGCACACACGTGTGCAACATATCGCAAAAAATATATGTGAAACGTTATACATACGAAACTAACATGCCTAGACAGGGCTTGTCAAGTGGAAAACTTCACTCACAAGATGTTTCTTATCGGCAGCGATTCCAGATTGTAATACTCTATAATTAATACTGATGTTATGAGATTATGAAGAATCCATTAGCGAAGCTTCACTTTATAGGAAGAACACATCGAAATCCCAGGTTGAAACTGGTCCCTTCCGGTTGAAAGCTGTCTCTTGAAGCGGTGCGGATGTCGTCCCCTATCGCGCCCCAGTTTCCTCCGCGTACAGGATGAGAGTTTCCTGATTCGGGTCCCTTTGGATTGACGAGCGGGCTGCTCCTATAATATCTCGAGTCATAGCGGTCGTAGACCCATTCCCATACGTTTCCGGCCATATCATGGACACCGTATGGACTGCTTCCGTCCTGAGTCTGGTAGTCGTTACGGAGACTTCCGTCGAAATAGCCTACCGGAGTGGTCCCATTGTCAAACGGATCCCCATTTCCCCCGAAGTTCGCGCGATTGCTTTCCAGCTCATTGCCCCAGGGATATTCCCGTCCATCCGTACCTTTTGCCGCTTTTTCCCATTCGGCCTCCGTTGGCAAGCGCCCACCAATCCACTCGCAATAAGCATTTGCACCATACCAGGTGACCTTGTAAACCGGATGATTCGCGGTGTCCGGGTCACGAAGGCTGAAGTTCGTTGCAGACTGAACGATCTGGACCTCCCGAAATGCGAATTCTGGGGCGTATCGCTCTTCGAGACCGATGAGTTTGTGGTCCTCCTTATCCTTGTTTTCCCCAACTGTATTCAGGAATGCAGCAAACTGTAGATTGGTCACTTCGAAACGATCGATCCGGAAATTACTGACGAATACGGTGTGGATCGGCCGTTCTTTCAAGTCGCCGATTTCCGAACCCATAATGAATTCTCCCGCAGGCACCAGAACAAGATCGTGCTCGGTCCGTGCAGGGGTCGTTATGGTCGAGCGCTCGCCCGGATCCCCGGCAGGGGGTTCATCAGGTACTGTTTCCGCTTCGGCATCGGTAGAAGCGTTTTCCGTCTGGTAGGCTTTGACAAAGACCAGGAAATCAGGAAATCCTACCTTACCATCACCGTCCAGGTCGTACAGGGCCTCAGAGGACCCATACGCACCCGCAAACGACAGGAAATCGGCGAAATCAACGCGTCCGTTAGCATCAAAGTCGGCGGTTGATTGGGGGAAAGCTGGTGAGAAAAGAAATGAGAAAAGAATCATCGGTAAGTTGGACATTGGGTCTTTCCTCCTGCTTCAGGGGCGCGGGATTCCTCTTCCCAACACCAGAGATGGGCAGATCGGCAACATAAAGCTACTGCACAGACTTGGCGCACCGAAATCCCTGGCGGTCGTCTGCCACGTGGGGTTTGTACCAGCTTCGATGGGAGGAACGGATAATAAAGGGATGATAGTCGTAGGATCCACCACGATTCACTTTTGATTCCCCTGTTTCGGGTCCAAATGGGTTGTTTTCCGGGCTTTTGGAATAATAATCCTCCCCGTACCAGTCCTGTACCCATTCGTATACGTTCCCAGCCACATCATAAAGGCCGTATGGACTTGCCCCATCCAGAGTTTGATATCCATCCCTGAGGGACCCGTCGAAGTAACCGACCGGCGCTGTGCTATTGTCATATGGATCCCCACTGTTCTGGTAATTCGCTCTCCTGCCGTCCAGTTCTCCTCCCCAGGGATAGATCCGTTCATCCGTGCCTCTCGCGGCTTTTTCCCATTCGGCCTCTGTGGGCAACCTGCCGCTGATCCATTCACAAAAAGCCTTTGCGACGTACCAGGTGACTTCGACAACCGGGTGTGTAGCGAAGGCGGAATTTTTCAGTGAAAAAGACGTGTCCATTTGTTGGATCTGCAGGTTCTTTACCCCGAGATTGAGGTAATCGTTTCCATCCCTGTCTGAAGTTTCTCGTTTGGCCACCAAAAACGCCAGATACTGAACGTTTGTGACTTCATATTTACCAATTTCGTAGGATTTGAGATTTACCCGGTGAACCGGACGCTCCCAGATGTCGCCCGCCTCGGAACCCATTGGAAAACTCCCTGCGGGAATCAGTACCCATTCATACTCACCGGCACCCGGGAGGCTTGAGTCGAGGGTATCGGGTGGTGAAGTCGTCCTCATTCCGTTGAAATCCGCACCTGTAATATTTTCACCGGAAATGATGACAGTCCTGCTTTCTGGGATGAAGGCGAATCCTTCCTTTTCGGGCGTGATGGTATAGGAACCGTCCGGAAGGTCGAAGCTAAAGGTACCGCTGCTCACGATTGTTGACATTGTTGCGTCCATGTCACCCGTCAGCCTGACCCGAATGTCGCCAATTCCGGCACCATCCGCAGTTATTCTTCCAGAAAGGGTGAATGAACGGGGGGGATCGGTGACCCCGTCGGGCGTTCTGGCACATCGAAATCCGACGTCACCAAAGGAGTTCGCCGGTCGGGCGCGGTTTCTGTTTGCCGGTCGAACCAGGTCTTCGGTATCCGCCCAGGAGCCACCTCTTCGGACCCGCTCGTCTCCAGTTTCCGGGCCTTTAGGGTTGGTCCCTGCACTGGATGAATAGTAGGACTCTCCGTATCGATCATGGACCCATTCCCAGACATTCCCTGCCAGATCATGAATCCCAAATTCCGTGGCACCGTCTGGTCTGCTCCCGACGTCCACACTATGGCCGATTAAGCGATCAAAATTTAGACGATCCATGGTTGGAAGGTCGTTGCCCC
>JAPUJS010000646.1 GCA_027296045.1 bacterium
GGCGTTCTCGTTCCCGCACAGCCGCCTCGCGTGTAATGCCTTTCTGCTCTTCCACAGCCAGCTCCAACACCTCGATATTGTGTCGCATCAGTCCGTCTTGCTCGCGCCCCAGAGCTTCGAGCAATCGGCGAAGCACATCCACTTCCTGTTGTAAAACCGCCATCAACGTTTCAATCAGTGTATTCAAAGCACTCACCTCCTGTATCACAACCCGTCTGAGCCGGCGGGGAGTTCCTTAACTCAAACAAGCTCCTTAAAATCCTAAGGTTTGGGGATCCTGTGTACGAACCTGAGATCGGGCCGCTTTCAATTTTTCCTGCAACAAACCTGCGGGTCCAGACAGGCCGGGCATCCCGTTTTCACCGGGTTGTCCAATCCCATATTGCCGGGACAACTGTTGATACATCATCTTGGCAATCCCCGTTGATTCTCCCTCGGCCATTCGTTTTGCAAATTCTTCGTCCATCATCTCGGTGAATATGTCTTCGCCGGGCCCGCCGTGAAACAATTTTTCATGGTGCACACTGCTGCGCATCTGCTTCAAGATCTGGTAGAGGAACACCGATTCGAAATCCTTGGCGGCTTTCCAGAGCATTTCCGATGGCGCAGCCCCACTCCCCTTGCCCGGCCCATTTGTCCGGAGAGGAAGCAGGTCTTTGGGTGCCAGACCCAGCGCACCCTTGGCCCCACCCCCCTTGCCCGGCCCGTTTATCCGGAGAGGAAGCAGGTCTTTGGGTGCCAGACCCAGGTTGGCATTCAGTTGATTTGGCATATCATTTGCCCTATTGAATAATCAGTTCGGCCTGCAAAGCCCCTGCGGCTTTGAGCGACTGGAAAATCGCGATAATATCCCGGGGCGTCACCTTCAATGCATTCAACGCCTTGGCCACATCGCTCACACTCGATGCGGGTGGCAAGGCCAACAACCGTGGTTTTGCTTCATCCACCTCAATTGCACCACCCAACTGAAGCTGTGCCTGTGCACCGCCAGGGGCACCCAGGGTGGCCGATTCGGTTGGACTGATCGAGATGCTCAAACTCCCGTGGGCAATCGCCACTTCCGAAATCATCACGTGCTGTCCGGCAATAATTGTCCCGGTCCGTTCATTCACCACCACCCGGGCATTCACATCCGGGATCACCGACACGTTTTCAAGCTGAGAGATAAAATCGATAAACCGTCCTGAAAACTGATAATCCTTCGGCACGCGCACCTGCAGCGTGCCTTTATCCAGCGCCGAAGCCAGCTGGTCGCCGAAACGAATACTGATCGAACGCGCCAGTCGGGCGGCCGTCGTATAATCCGGGTCGCGAAGGGTTATGGTCAACACCGTCGCAATCTCACCCGGGGAAATCAACTCTTGCTGCACAATTGCGCCATTCGGAATGCGCCCCACCACCGGGTGATTTTTAGAAAACGACGCCCCGCCGCCCCCACCTTCCACATTGAACCCACCAATCGATAGCGGTCCTTGTGCAATCGCTAAAACCGGCCCATCGGGCGGACTGGACCGCAGCGGTGTCATCAACAACACACCGCCTTGCAGGCTTGCCGCATCGCCGATGGACGATACCGTCACATCCACCTGAGACCCGACACGCGTAAACGGCGTTAACTTGGCTGTCACCATCACAGAAGCCGCATTTTTTGCCCGGATTTGTGCCGGATCCACCTCAATGCCCATATTGCGCATTAAGTTGGCCAGCGACTGGGCGGAAAAAGGAGCACCCCGGCCGTCTCCGACCCCTTCCAGACCCACAACCAGTCCGTAGCCAATCAATTGCACTTCCTGGAGAGTTTGTACATATGCCACGTCCTTCAACCGCACCGATTGCGGTTCAAAGTCCGGGATAAACTGGGCGGCTGCCTGGCCGATAAAGGCCAGCGACAGCGACAGCAAGCAGATCTGTTGTCGTAGGCTCATCAAAAATTCCGGGTGTGTGCCAACTTTGGCTGGAAATTCATTCCAGTAAGATTGTTGTTAAAAGATCCAGTTGATAATCCGAACAAATATGCCCGGGCGTGTACCTTCGTTGACCACGCCCTTGCCCTTGTAAGAAATCTGCAGGTCCGACATCCGAAACGATTCAATCGTATTCGAGGAAGGAATAATCTTGGGGTTCACCGCTCCGGTCATATAAATCACTTCTCTCTCCCCGTTGACCTCGATTACCCGGTTGCCCTCTACAATCAAATCTCCGTTGGGCTTTTTGCCCACCACGGTCACCGAAATCCGGGCCCGAATCTGCTGGGAGCGTGCGGTCGACGCATCCCCCGAATACTCTGTTGTTGCCGCGCTGGTCAATCCAAAACCCGGGATAAATCTCAGCGGGCCCGTTCCTTTCTGGCTGTTGATACTGGTTGTATTTTTCTTGTTCGTAGTCAGATTCGCAGAATTCGTGGCCGACGTCGTTTCCGTAATCAAAATCGTCAAAATATCGCCAATCTCGCTCGCCCGTCTCGGCTTCCGATCCTGAAACAAATCGGCTGATGCATCGCCGAACAGGCCCTGGGCGTCCACGCCGATTGCGGTTCCGAGCACCATCAAGAGTCCCATTACAATCCGTTTCATCATCTCCTCACTCCTTCTTGAGCCCGACAGATTAAAACACCACTTGCACAGTCCCGGGGCCAACAATCTTGGCCAACAACTTTTCTCGGGAGGATGTATTTTGCACCACAATATGATCTCCCACTGCCCCGGTTGCTTTCGCAATGCCCATTGTCGTTGCTTTCACACTCCCCACATCCACACGAATCCGAACCATCTCTCCCCGGTTTACCGCCGGAATCCGCTCCGTATATCGCTCCCCAATCAAACGACCAAACCCAATCCGCATCCGGGCCCGCCTGTCCTTCAATTCAGACAAATCCGTCAAATACCGCCCCAATACCGTCGTCACTTCCCTCCGCTCCACACTCACCACATCCGCTTCAAAGGTGTCGCCCCGCATAATCGGCCGTGCAGCGACCAGCACATTGTCAAAGTAGCGTACGGTGGCTGTCAACGGATACTCGCGTAGGACCACCGGTCCCCGGCGCACCTCTATCATCACCGGAATCGACCGGGCGTGGCTTCGATCTTTGGAGGCCCGAACCCGAAGCTTCACGGCTCCCACACCCTCTACACGCAACCCCCCCCGATGTCTGACTGTCACCTCAATTTCCCCCGGGAAGTCCGCCAGTGCCTGATGCACATATGCCTCGACAGCCGCGTGAATCTCCGCCTCTTTCACCATCACATATGCCCCACTTTCGGACACGGTCAAACAGAGCATCCAGATAATCATTAAGGTGGTATAAAACAGTATTTTACGCATAATTTAGTCCTTTTAGAAGCCTTATCCAGCAATATTATTCGTGGCCTGCATCATCTCATCGGTCGTCCGAATCGCCCGGGCATTCACCTCATACGTCCGCTGGGCCATAATCATGTTCACCAACTCGTCGACTACCTGCACATTGGACAATTCCAGAAAACCCTGAGAAATTCGTCCAAATCCCTGACTATTGGGAGTACCCGTAATCGGCGGACCCGAGGCCTCCGTCTCCAGGAACAGGTTTCGACCAATACTTCGTAAACCGGCCGGGTTGATGAATTTGGCCAGTTCGATCTGCCCCACATTGGTCGCAGCTAGTTCGCCTTGCTGGAGTATTTCTACGGTGCCGTCAGAAGCAACATTGATGCTTACTGCATCCTGGCTGATCGACAAGGGCGGTTCTAAAACAAATCCATCAGACGTCACCATCTGGCCGTCTGAAGACAGCTTAAATGCCCCGTCCCGGGTGAAGCCCACGGTGCCGTCCGGCAATAGAATCTGGAAAAATCCATCGCCATTAATGCCTGCATTTTCAATGGCCAAATCCAACTGGTTGCTGGTGGCCGTCACCTGCCCCTGCTCAAAAATTCGCTGCGTGGCCACCACCCGGGTTCCATACCCGATCTGGATTTCGACCGGCACGAGGGCCCCCTGGGCTGCCGATGTTCCGGCCGTTCGAATCGTCTGATAGAGCAAATCCTGAAACTCCGTCTTGCTCTTCTTAAATCCGGTGGTGTTCACATTGGCCAGGTTATTCGCAATATTATCAATATTTAACTGCTGTGCAATCATTCCCGTTGCGGAAGTCCTTAGCGCTATTGACAAATCTTCACCTCCTGCTAAATAATTTTATATTTTATAATTTTTTTTAATAAAAATCAATTACCGAACAGTGCCGACCTCGTTCACCGCACGACTCAACGTCTCATCCTGGGCCCGAATGGCCCGCTGGTCGACTTCATACGTTCGGAATAACTCAACCCTTTCTACCATCTGCACGATGGGTTCGGCATTCGAGTTTTCCAAAAATCCCTGCAGCACCTTGGTCGCAGACGTCATCGGCTGCCGGTTTACACCCCGCTTGGGCGCAAAAAATCCATTCTCTTTCCGCTCCAGCCGGGTCAACCCATCCGGATCCTGGTAATACCCATCCGCATCCTTCTCGAAGTCATGAATTCCAAGTGTGGCGACTTCCTCGCCATCCACCAGAATCTGGCCGTCTTCGTTCAAACTGAAGTCCGTACCTTCCAACCGGATCTCCCCACCCCGGTCATCCAGCACCGGATAACCCAAATTGGTCACCAAAGCGCCGTCCCGGTTCAGTGAAAACTCCCCGTTCCGGGTATACAAATCGCCCTGGGGCGTCCGGATGTGAAAAAATCCCGGACCGTGCAGGGCTACATGGGTCCTGCTATTGGTTTGTCGGAGCACACCCTGGTCAAAATCGATATAGGTCCCACCCACCCGGTTTTCACGCCACACCGGGTATCCGCCTGACGCCTTGCGCCGGGCTTCGCCCAGCTCTTTCAAAAAAATCCCGTCCCGCTTAAAACCGGGCACATCGCTGTTGGCGATATTATTCGTAATCACATCCATCCGGGTAGTCCGGGCGAGCATACTCGAACCGGACTGGTAGAGGCCTTGTAACATTGGGATGGCTCCTGTTGGATAAGCAAATGGGGTGTTGGTAATCCGAAGTATTCGTCCCTTCATAGAGCAAGCCCTATGCCACGTCTTGGTATAACTTGGTATACATACAAACAAAATATTGTATTTAAACATCTTATAGCTATCAACATCTAATATAAAGAGCACTCAGGCCACGGTAGAGAGTGACCAAAAGGAAGGATTTTCCGTGCAAACCTATCAGAAAGAGACCATCAACCCAATTTTCCATACGTATGGAACATTAGGTTGGTGGTCAAAAATGTGCTTAATGTCTTGATGATGAGCACAGATACAGATATCTTTAACAGCGCACTCAGGGTTATTACACAAAACCACGCGTATTTGCTTGAGGAATGGAATGGCTTTAAAGCCCGAACAGATTGAAGAGAAGACTGAGGTCAAACGCTACAAGATTCAGCATCCTATTTCGGCCTATACCTTTCCCGTCGAAGCGCGGATTCAAAAGGTACAATTTAGTAATACGCATATCTGTGTAGAATTGGCAGATGGACGTGCGTTATCGATTCCCCTCCAGTGGATCCCCACATTATATCAGGCCCCTCCCGAAGAGCGCAAAAAGTACAAACTGAACAACGACCGCACAGCTCTGATTTGGGACCCTGATCAGTGTACAATCAATGACGAATTGCGTATTGAGGATTACCTGGTTACCCATTCAAAACCCTAGTTGGATTTAGAGCGCAAAGAAAATCCCCGCCGAGTGAACCATTCGGCGGGGATTTTTTATTCACTCAATTTCCTTACGAACCTAACGCAGGCAACACCACCGAAACCCTTGTACCGACCCCAACGGCGCTGGTTAAAGCAATATCACCGCCGTGTAACCTGGCAATCATCTGGCAAATGGACAGCCCGAGCCCTGCGCCTCCCGTCTCACGGGACCGGTCTTTATCCACCCGATAAAATCGCTCGAAGACCTTGTCCTGGTCGATCTCTGGAATACCAACCCCCTGATCCTCGACCATAATTTGCACACCCTCACTTCCATTGAATGCCTGTTTTCGAACGTCAACCTGAACCGCCAGGCCTGCATCCGAGTATTTCGACGCATTTGAAATCAGGTTGAGAAACAGCTGGGCAAGCAAATTTTGATCGCCTGCTACCTGGTGGATTCCCTGAACATTTAATGTCAACTTCTGCTGTTTCAACGAACACACGGCCTCCCAGTCCTTTGCCTGTTCTTCACAAAATTGTGCCAAATCAATCGGCGTCTGGGAAATGGTCAAAGACGACGTATCGCTACGGGCCAGCAAAAGCAAACTATCCACAATATGAATAATATGCATGGTTTCTTCCAGCAGGTCCGAGAGCATTTCAATATACTCGGCCTTCTCGCGTTCCTGGGTCAACGCAACTTCGATATTCCCCCTCAAAATGGTCAGGGGTGTTTGCAACTCGTGCGCAACATTGGACGAGAAATCGTTGATCTGGTTGTAGGATTTTTCAAGCCGTTCGAACAAATCGTTCAGCGTTTCAACCAGGCGCTGTACTTCAGAATCGCCCTGGATCAGTTCGATCCGCCGGTCCAAATTCTCCAGATCTATTTCTCCAACCGCCTGTTGGATCGACAACACCGGTCGAACCATCCTGTTGGCCATCCCATAGGCAAGCCCCATCCCGAGCAACATCACAACAATCAATGTAATCACAACAGTATCGTTCAAAATCTCAATATAGCCATCCATCTGCTCCACATTGGCCCCGGCCAAAATATAGGCGACAACCGCGTCCCCATTTTTGACAGGCACAACAACACACATCAGCCGCATGTCATCAATATTGAAAAAGAAGGACTGAGGCGTGGATGTCGGTTCAAAGCGATGAAACTGCTGGATCTCTAAACGTCCTAAATTCGGCGTCTGTTTCAAGGTATTGAATTGCGCGTCCGTCGCCACGGCAAACTCAAAACCGGGAGCGCCTGCTTCTTCCCCTTCTTCCTCCTCCAACCACTCCGGGTGGTCCAGAACCCGCCGCCCCCCCTCCCCCCCGTCCATTGTCTCGCGAGACTCCCCGGCATCCGCCCGCCCTGCGGGCTGCCGCCCGCCGGACG
>JAPUJS010000647.1 GCA_027296045.1 bacterium
TGGTTGACCGAGTTTTTTCGACTGATGCCGGGAACCCATCGGTCGGACCATTATTCCCATTCGGTGGCGGCCAAAGGAAAGGGAGCGGCCGGATTTATTGCAGATCATCTGAGCAACGAAGGGTATGGTTCGCCGTGGGACAAAGCGCCCTGGGGGAAGACCTATGGGACGCATTCACCGATGGTGCGGGCGTATGAACAGGGTGGAAAACTGTTGATGCTGGGGGTGGATTACGAAACGTCAACGTATATCCATTTGGTGGAGGTGATGTATTGGAACGAGCTATTGAAAATGGAGCCGGAGGCACTCTATCCGCGGCTGGATCGACCGAAGCTGGGAGCATTTTGGGATCAGACGGGTGATGTGCGTCGGGGGAGTGTGGGGCAGGCAGATTGTCGGTGTTTTAAGATTCGGGTTTATGTGGATACGCTGCTGGAAGAGGTTCGGCGGGATTCGGAAGCCTACGGTCGGAATCGTTCGTGAGGGGATTGTTAGAAATATCAACTTGAGGATTTGGATGGCGGGCCACACCTTATGGGGTGTGGTTTTTTTTGTGGGATAGATCCGGTCCGGCAGGTCAAACCCGGACACGCACCTGGCAGATTAATGTGCGGTCCAGCCGCCGTCTACGGCCATGGCATGTCCGGTGACAAATGAGGCGGCGTCTGAGCAGAGCCATACCACGGTGTCGGCGACTTCCTCCGGGGTGCCGACTCGACCCATGGGTTCTTTGGCCAGGAGTCGGGCTCTGGTTTCCGGGTCTTCCAGTCTGCTCTGGATCATGGGGGTCTGAATGTAGCCCGGACACACGGCATTGATCCGGATCCCCTGGTCGGCGTATTCCAGGGCGGCTGTTTTGGTGATGCCGACGACGCCGTGTTTGCTGGCCACATAGCCGGATAGGTTTTCCACCCCGACCAATCCGAGGGCCGAGGCGGTATTTACAATGGCCCCTTTGCCCTGTTTGAGCATCTGGCGGATTTCATATTTCATGCACAGCCAGACCCCTTTGAGGTTGACGGCAATGACCCGGTCCCAATTTTCTTCGGGATATTCGTGGGTGGGGCTGATGGCCTCCAGGTGTGCGGTTACGGCTGCTGCATTGTTGAACCCATAATCGAGGCGTCCGTAGTAGTCGATGGTTTGTTGGACCATTGATTCGACTTCGGTGGCGTTCGATACATCTGTACGGATGAATATTGCTTCTCCTCCTGTATCCTGGATGCGGTGGACCGTCTCTTCTCCCCCTTTTTCGTCCACATCTGCAATGACCACGTTTGCGCCCTGTTGGGCAAAGGTCAGGGCAGAAGACCGGCCGATTCCAGAACTTCCTCCGGTGATGAGGGCGACTTTGTTTTTTTGTTGGGCAGTCATTCCGAATGCAAACCAAATTCTATGGCGAGAATATTGAGATGTGTTATTTTGGACATTCACAAGATACATGGGAGTGATTGGTTAATCAAGGAGGAAAGGTGGAATCTTTTAGAGACGGGAGAGCCGGGGTATGACGGGGACTGGGCATGAATTTACCACAATTTATGGTCGCATAACCCGATCAGGAGGATAGGATGACGACAGGTGAATCATTGCCAAATGATGCGGTTCAGGAATCATACGTTGCACAAAATGGCACCAAAGCTGGACTTGAAATTTCTGAGGTGGGGACGGAAAGTGCGTACTTTCGACATAACGGAAAGCCCCTGCTGTCGTTTGGCGGGATGGCGGACGTTACCTTTTATTTGAACCAGGATGCATACGATTACAAAAGGTGGGCCACATGGATGGCCGAGCATGGGATGAATCACATCCGGGCATATCTTCCTTTGAGCTGGAAGCATGTCGAAAAAACAACGGAGATTAACGGCGGAGATGTATCGAAGTGTCTTTTCCCATACAAAGAAACAGAACCTGGAAGCCGCACATTCAACCTGGAGCAGTTTGACGAGAGATTCTGGAAGCGGTTTCGTGATCAACTGGAATTTTTGGAGGAAAAGGGAACTATTGTTCACCTGTTGGTCTGGAACGGCTGGCAACTGCGTGGACCGGATACATCGCGGGATATCAACGGCGAGATCAACTGGCTGGGACATTTTTTCAACCCGGAAATGAACTGCAATACGTTTACGGAACACCTTGGCGGCGACCTTGAAAATAGGTACGCCATTTACCATTCGGTGGCTGATGGTAAAAGTGAGTTGGTGGGGGCGCAAAAAGCTTTCTTTCAAAAAGTGGTGGAGGTTACTTACGATCTGGATAATGTCTATTTCGACCTGGTGCACGAAATTGCGGAGCACCGACGCGACTGGGTGAAGACACGTCAGTGGATTGTTGAGATGGCAGAATACATGCGGTCCCATTGGGCTGAGAGAACATCTAAGCAGTTTATCATTGGGTTCGATACGGGAGGATTGTCGGAGGAGGAACAGGATTGGATTTACGCACATCCAGTGTTTAACACCATTATTTATGGAAAAAGCCACACGGTTGAAAACGCAGTCAAATGGCGTTGCCACTATCAAAAGGTTTATATACCGCAGGAAGGCTGGGACGACAACAAGGTGAAGTACCGGCTTGATGAGGCGAAGAACCATGTGCATATGCGCAAGTACTACTGGAAGTTTATGCTGGCGAAATGCCAGCAGCTCGATTTTTATACAAAGGGCAAAAAGGACGGATTCGGTTATTTCGTAAACTACGATCCAGAGGGTGTTAATGCGTTTACAAAGACGGCTCCCATTCTGCGAAATTTTTGGAACACTTTAATCGATTATGGAAATCTCTGGTTTCAGGGACGGGTTACGGCCGGGCCCGGTGAGCATCAATACATTCTGTCATCAGACCGTGAAGCCATTGTTTACTGTTCGTCTGCGACTGGCGTGGAAGGGCAGCAGTTTGATCGTGAGGAATTGCGGGTAGCCGATCTGGCTCTGGAAGACGGCGGGCATCAAGTGGAAGTGGTTGACCCGTCAACCGGGACGATGCAGACGGAGGATATCGTGGTTCAGAACGGCGAACTTGTGGTCCAACTGCCGGGGTTTACCGATGATATTGCGGTTCACGTATATCGGAAGGCGTGAGCAGAAATATCTTAACCGATGGAGTTTTTTCATGGAAAATCAACCGACTGCTGCGCGTGTGGTCGATCCGGAGCGGATGCGGCAAAACCTGGATCTATCCGGCGGGCTGATTATGTCGGAGGCGTTGATGCTGGAGCTGGGCAAGACGCTGGGCCGTCAGCAGGCTCACGATGTGATTTACGAGGCTGCACAGGCCGCGGTTGTGGAGGGCAGGGCGTTTCGGGATCTTTTGTCTGAATCGGAAGATGTTCAGGCGCACTTAACGCCCGAACGGATTGAAGCTTTGCTGGATCCGACACAGTACACGGGTGTTTGTGCTTTATTGGCGGAACGGGAAGCGAAACGTGCGAGGGCGGTTGCCAGGGAATTGGCTTAGACGCGTTCCGTATTACCAGTGATGGACCAGGTGGCCCTGTCCCATGAAGAAGAGGACGTCCACGACAAAGATGAGGCCAATTCCGGCGACGTAGCCCAGCAGCAGGCCCAGGAATAGGGGGCGAACTCTCCTGTACAATCGGATGCCGCCGATTTTCAGGAGGATGAGTTTGACAAGCCAGGCGAGGAAGATGGAAAAGGCCTGGTTGCTGAGTACGCCAGTGGGAAATACGGTTAGCCCGATGGGGCTGAGGGGCCACCACAAGAATCGGTAGCGTAAAAAGCTGCACAGTCCGGCAAGCGTAGCCCCGATGCCGAAAAACAACATCCGACTTCCACTGGGATCAAATGGGGCCTGGAGTTTTTTGACGACATTGCTGTAAATGACGACATTGCCAGCGTTGAATGTATACACGTTGAAATTGTAAGCCCCGTGTTTGTATGCCAGGTAGAGCGTGAACAGCGCCGAGATTGCCAGAGAGAACACGAGGGCCAGGGCAGTGGCGCCAAAAAGCGCCCGGGTGCGCAGTTTTAGTTCTGCTCCCATTCTGGCAATGTGGGCCAATGTAGAAGCGCCAAAGGTGTTGCCCAGGCCAAAGGTGCAATAGGATAAGCCAAGGGCGGCCACACTGGTTGTCTCCATTTCTCGGATGCCCAAAAAATAAAAGGTGACGCTCTGGGGTGTGATTGGCATTCGGGCGTAGACCAGGCCCGATTCGGCGACGATTCGGCTGACGCCGATGGTCATGATGATTAGGGCAATCAGGAATACGGCTGCCACGTCGAGCGTCATGCCGGACTGGACGAGCCAGAAGAACAGGTAGGCCACGCCCAGGCTGCCGCCGATGACGGCAACGCGATAGGGCATGAGTTCGTTGTCATCGGTGACGCTGGGGTCCTTGAAGATGGCTTTTCGCCAGACCTGCTTGAGGTGTTCGCGGGCCATCCAGACTCCGACCAGGGTGAAGACAAAAAAGGCACCCATGGCCTGCCAGCCCAGGGCTGCGCCTCCTCTGGAGCCCCAGATATCGGAGGCGCCGATGGTAAATCCGATTCGGTCAAAAATGCCGGTTTGTACCACGCCCAGCAGATAAAAGAACCAGAGACTGAAGAGGATGTCCAGGTTGGTGAAAAAGGCAAAGCCCAAAATAAAAAAGTTGAGTTTGACCAGGATGGACGGAAATCCCGTTCCCAGCGGGATTCGGTTGCTGCGGCTCATGATTTGGATGGGTGGAATCAGGTGGGAGAAGTAACCGGCGATATTCCAGATCATGATGGCCAGGGGAATGGTGACTCCGATCCAGAATAGACGGTTTTTCACAAGCTCGTATTGTCCCGGTGCCCCCTGTTCTTCGGCCAGTGACAAAGCGGCTTCGGCAAGGGGGAAAGGCAATCTTTCCCGGTCTACCCACTGGTGTCGCAAAACGGAGACGAGGGCGGCACTTAACAGGGCCAGTGCAATCAGGAAACTGCCCCACCAGGCCAGGGGGCCTGCCCAGGTCTCCCAGGGAATGTCGGCACCGGGTGGTTTGCCTTCGAAGAACCAGGTCATTTGCTCGGCTGCATTGGTGGGTACGGCCCAGTGGGGTAGAAAATCGAGCAGATAGTCGGACCACTGGTTCTCGGGGGTGGCGTAGTAAAAGGGGGCCGCAACACCACCGAGGAACAGGCCCATAAAATTGGCGGCCGGGACGGCTGCTCCAATCCATCCCATGCAAAAGACGACTGCCATTTCACCCCGGTGGAATGCCCAGGCCGGTTTGAAAGCTCCCAGCACGATATTGAGCGGCCAGGCAACCAGGGTAAAGACGACCATGACGGCCATTGGGATGTGGGCGAACACCATCCGTGAGGAATGCACGATATAGGCTGAGTAGGCAGGCAGCAGGTTGACCAGTGTGGTGATACAAATACCAAAGACCACCGCACGCAAGCTGACTCCTCGGGGGGTTGCTTGGGTTTCGACTTGTGGGTCTTTGAGGGATGTGGTTTCAGCCACCCCAAACTCCTTCACTTGATGGATTTTGAAGATTATATGTTATGTGTTTGATGAGCAAGAGTATAACAC
>JAPUJS010000648.1 GCA_027296045.1 bacterium
GCAAGTGCACAAACCCCCCGCATGCCCAAAATCATCACCCGTTCGGCCATCGGAGCCCCCACCCACCCCCAGATCTTTAACAAAACCAGGGGCACATAATAAAACAGGCCGCCGTAACTGAAGGTCTCCACCTCCAACGTCTGGTTCCGATACAGATAGGACACCACCGCCACAGCCGCTGCCTCGTCTGCCGAAAACACATCCACCATCCGAATATCGTCCGCCCCCACCGGGATCAAAGGGACCACAAGCCCTAGAAAGAGCATCATACACACCAGAAATGGAAAGAACTTGCCTTGTTTCATGTGCCCGAATCCGCCCTGTAAAATATCTGGAACCCATTAATTATCCAGAATATAGGCCCCCTTCCCGATCCCGGTCAAGCGTCGGGGCACGGTGGGGGGGAAAACCTTGACCTCCCCATGAAGTTGTCCTATGATTGAGATACCCTCACATTATCAACTTTTTGGGCTTCAAGGGTGTCCGTCCTGTATGTCCACAGAAGCCTTGCAGAGCCGCTTGATCGCCCGATGAAGCAGCTCTGCTTTTTTATTTACACTTGCCAGCCCCTTTAAAATCGGCTAATATGTGGGGGAACATAACATTCGAGTTCCGGGTTCTCCCCTGGACGCGACCCCCAAAACGAAAAATCCGAAAGCCGAACGGCATATGCCCATCATCCAACTCGAAAATATCTGGAAAGCCTACGGCGCCCACCCGGTTTTGAACGGCATCACCTGGAAAATCGAACCGGGAGAACGCATCGGCCTGATCGGACAAAACGGGTGCGGCAAAACCACCCTCTTCCACATCCTCACTGGAAACCTGCTGCCCGATCAAGGTCGGGTCCATCGCAGCAAAACCCTGGATATTGGCTACCTCTCTCAAGACCCCCAATTCCAGTCAAACATCACGGTTCTCCAAGCTGCCCTGGAAGGATTTCAGGCCCTCCTGGACCTTCAAAAAAAACTGGGAGATCTGGAAGACCGGATGGGCGACGGATCCACATCTCCTGCTCTGCTGGAAGAATACGGTCGTCTGAGAGACCGCTACGAACAACAGGGGGGCTACGCCGTCGAAGCCCGTGCCAAGGCCATTCTGTCGGGCCTGGGCTTTCGGGAAACAGACCACCCATTGCCCGTCGATGTCTTGAGTAGCGGACAAAGAAACCGGCTGGCCCTGGCCCAACTTTTGGCCAGAGAGCCCGACCTGCTTTTACTCGACGAGCCCACCAACCACCTGGACCTCCAGGCCATCGAGTGGTTGGAACACTTTCTTTCCGAATATGCCAAAGCCTTTGTCATCATTTCCCACGACCGGTATTTTCTAGACCGCGCCATTCGAACCATTGTCGAACTCGAAGGTGGCAAAGGGCACACCTATACGGGCAACTACACCTTCTATTTTAAGGAAAAGCAACTGCAACAGGCCCAACAACGCAAGGCCTATCAAGCCCAGCAAGCCCATATTGCCCGCACCGAAGACTATATCCAACGCAATATCGCAGGTCAAAAAACCAAGCAAGCCCAGAGCAGAAGACGGGCCCTCGAAAAATTGGAACGGCTCGACCGCCCGGTAACCCATCGAGATTTCCGTTTAAAATTTGCGTCCGTGCCGCGAAGTGGAGATCGGGTCTTGGAGGCAGAAGGCCTCTGCAAAGCCTATGACCAACGAACGCTCTTTCAGGACCTCAACCTCCTGCTCTGGCGAGGGGATCGTCTCGGCATCATCGGACCCAACGGGTCGGGCAAATCCACCCTGCTGAAACTGCTCATCCAACAGGTGCAACCCGATGCAGGTCATTTTTCTCTGGGCACCGGCGTCAAAATCGGCTACTATGATCAGACCCGCCAGGACCTGCACCCAAACCGAACCGTCCTGGAAGAGATCTGGTCGCTCACCCCCCACGCCCCGGTCGAAGAAATACGCACCTTTCTGGGTGCCTTCCTCTTTTCAGGAGACGATGTGAAACGCAACGTGGGCAAGCTCAGCGGGGGCGAACAAAGCCGGCTGGCCCTGGCCAAATTGGTACGCTCTCCCCTGAACTTTCTGATCCTGGATGAGCCCACCAACCACCTCGACATCCCATCTCGAAATGTGCTGGAACAGGCCCTTGAAACCTTCACCGGCACCCTTATTGCCGTCTCTCACGACCGATATTTTCTGAATCGGCTGGTCAACCGCCTCCTGATTTTTGAAGACGCGTCCTGGCGTCTCATCGACGGAAACTATGCCACCTTGCTCCAGCAGCAAGAGACCGCCTCGCCCTTTGAAACGGCGCTGGATTCTGAAAAAGCCACACGAAAAGAAACCTACACCCAGAAACGCAAGCAGGACCGCCAGCGGGCGGCCAAACAGCGTCGGGCAGAACAAATCGAACAAACTATTGCCGAACTGGAGGCCGAAGCCGAACGCCTCACCCAGGAAATGGCGCGGGAAGACCTGGCCACCGATTGGAACCGGCTGGAGGCGCTTTCCCGAGAAAAAGCCCATATCCAGGAGCAAGTCAACGAATTATTTAGCGAATGGGAATCCATCGAAGTCGAGATAGCAAGGACTGCGTAAAATGGCCAAACTCCTGGTCGTAGACGACCTTCCGTTCAACATCGAGATTTTAAAAGAAGAACTTCGCCTGCTCGGCCACGAAGTCACCTCCGCTTCCGACGGCCTGGATGCCCTTGAAAGAGTCGCCGAATCCAGACCCGACCTGATCCTGCTGGATGTAGCGATGCCCCAAATGGACGGTCTGGAAGTTCTGAAACGCCTTCGGGAAGATCCCCAATATGCGGACCTGCCCATCATTTTGCTCACTGGCCGGCAAGACTACGACGACCGCATCGAAGGATTTGACGCCGGTGCCGATGACTATATCACCAAGCCCTTTCGCCTGCGCGAGGTGGTTGCCAGAGTCAACGCCATGCTGCGCATACAGGACCTGCAACGGCAGGCCCTGGACCGGGAAAAGCTCCTGTCCCAAATCGAGGGCATGGGCCAAACACTGGTCACGATGGCGCACTATATCAACAATTCCACCCAGGCCATCTCGGGCATGGCACAGCTTTGTCAGACCGCCCCCGATAACCTTCCCCAGCACCAGCAACTGGCCGAGATTGCTTTTACACAGGCCACCAAAATCAGCGCCGTTATCGACAGCATTCAAACCATGATCGACCGAATGGAAGTCCAGACTGCCGACTATGCAGGCGACCCGGATCGCATGCTCGACATTGAAGAACAACTGCAGAAAAAACTGGCCGAATTGGAATCGGATGCAGATGTCTGAGACGATATAAATAACAACACGGCCCCGACCCAGGGAAGATCGCTTCTGCCAAATCAACAAAAAAGGCCGCCGGGGACATCCCCCAGCGGCCTTTTGTATACACGTGATCAGAAAACTCATTCCGCTTCTCGAGGCACCATCATCGCCATAATACCCGCTTCGGCCGCCAGTTCTTTACCCACATAAGCTCTCCCATTCACCTTACAGATATTCCGCCTGCTCTGAACCATTTCCACTTCCAGCCGGAGCTGATCGCCCGGCACCACCTGCCTGCGAAAACGGGCTTTGTCAATCCCCATAAACAGCGGAATCCGATCTCCACCTTCGCCCATCAAAATCCCGGCCGTCTGTGCGAGAGCCTCCACAATCAGAACCCCCGGCATAATCGGCCGCCCCGGGAAATGCCCGACAAAAAAAGGTTCGTTGGCCGACACATTCTTGATCCCGACCACCCGCTGTCCAGACTCCAACTCCACAATCCGATCCACCAGCAAAAACGGATATCGATGGGGCAGTATCTTTTGAATGCCTTCCGAATCCAAGACCACCTGGCCCTCCCTTGGCCCAAAACGGTTTAAACCTTATTGCCCCTGACCCCGGGCTTCATCGTCACGCTTGAGCTCCTCCATCACCTTCTCCGTCAAATCGTAATCTTCTTTTGCAAACGCTATGGCTGCGGTATTCAGCACAAAATCATACCCGTCGTTTTCAGACACCTTCTTGATGATTTCATTAATCCGTCGATAAACCGGCTCGGACAGACTGGCCTGCTTTTGGGCAAGTTTCCCCCGCGAAGGATCTGTGGTTTCCTGAACAAACCGCTCCAAATTCTGCCGTTTTTTCAAAATGGCCTGTTGTTCTTCCTGCTTCCTCTTATCCGACAAGAGCAGGGCCTGCCGTTCGTAGTTCTCCTGCATTTTGATCAGATCATTTTGCTGCTTGTTGATTTCCCGGCTCAGTTCCTCTTCATACCGGCTGTATTCCTTCAACGCCTCTTGATAGGGCTTATACTGTTCCAGAATCTTCTGCGAATCAATATATCCCATCTTTACTTCGGCCCAGGAAGCAGGGGTCTGCATCCCCATTGCAACGCAGGCCAAGGCCACAACCAGAGCGAATCGTTTCAAACCCATAACCTTTTTCCCTCCTCAAATTCGTGTTTAGAAAAACTGCGGTCCAAACTGGAAGTGCGTCATCATCTGTGTCTTTCCGCCGTCTACCCGGTTCCGGTCGATCCCCCAGGCAAAATCAAATCCCATAATGCCGACAACAGGGGCGACAATCCGAATGCCGAACCCAACCGACCGGCGAAGGTCAAACATACTGATCTCCGACAGATCGCCCCAGGCATTGCCGGCATCGGCAAACAACAACCCGTAAAATTGCTGGGGCACAATGGGCAAGGAGATTTCGGCATTGAACATCATCTGCGCCACGCCGCCAAACTGCCCGCCGGGATTATTATGGGGGCCCACCGATTGGTCGTCATAGCCCCGCAACATCGTGCCGTCAAAAATCGAGACCCCGCCGGGGGTATAGAGTTCGTTAAACGGAATGGTCTCCGATCCGTATCCGGCAACCAGGCCAATTTGCGTCCGGAGGTTCAGCGCAAATCTCCAGAAGAGCGGGAAGTAAAAACTGCCCGTAATATCGTGCTTGTGAAAATCCCGGTTCCCGCCCAAAAATCCGCCTGCCAGCGCCGGTGTATACGAAAAGACCGAGCCGATGGTTGCAAACAGCGGCAAATCCCGGCTGTCTCGCATAAAGGTCGCACTGACACTCGAGGTCACATTGTCGGTCAGAGAAGCCTGCCGATTGTCGATCTGGGAACTATCGGCAAAATTAATAAACTTGACCTCCTCCAACCGGTAGCCCAAAGACACCCGGGAATAATCGATCCACCGCAAACGCCGCCCGATTCGAACCGCCCCCCCCTGGGCCCGCTGGTCAAAATTGTTGGCCGTAAACGCCGAAAACCGCTGGGTGTCTCTAAAAAGCGATCCCGAAAGACTCGTCGGCGTATTCCGAAACCAGGGTTCGGTAAATCCGATCCGGAAGGTCTCCCGCCGCGTCCCAAATTCCCACTGGAAGTCCAACTGTTGTCCATTGCCCCTGAAATTGGGAATCTGCAAGGCAATCGTACCCACCAGTTTGTCCCGTTCGCTATAGCCTGCCCCCACAGAGGCCGTCCCGGTGGACTTCTCCTCCACCTGAAACACCACATCCACTTGCGACGTATCGGGCCGCGGCTTGATATCGGGCTCGATATTGCTGAAAAAATTCAACTGATTCACTTCCCGCACACTCCGCTCAATGCCGGACCGACTGAACGTTTGCCCCGGATGAAGCCAGGGCGCAATCGCCCGCCGGATCACCCGATCCTTCGTCTTGGTATTTCCGGTAATAAAAACATTCTTTACCGTCCAGGGCTCGTTCTCGGTAATGGTAAAATGCACGTCAACTACATGGTCGTCTCTGGGCGTTTCCTGCGGATAAATTTCCGCCGTGATATACCCACCGTCCATATAGGCATTGCGCAATTGCTCCCTGGATTTGAACAAACGTTCCGAGCTATATACATTCCCCGAATCCACCACAATCAGCCGGACAATCCCCAGATCCAGAATCTGTTTGTTCCCTTCCCAGGTCACCTTCCCAAACCGGTAACGCGGCCCCTCCTCCACCGTAATATCCAGATACATATCTTTCTTATTGGCGCCATACGATAGAGAGTCGCTGACAATTTCCGCATCCCGATAGCCATTCTGGCTATAAAATGCGATCACCTTCTGTTTGTCTTCTTGAAACATTTCTTCTTTGTATTTGCCCCCACCCAGCCACCAACCATCTTGCTTGGTCTCCTTCATCTGCTTGCGCAATATCGAATTCGGAAACGTCTCATTCCCGTGAAACCGAATCTTTTTCAGGTTCACCTTCTGACCCTCTTTGATCAAAAAGGTCAGCGGAACATACCCTTCCGCATCCCGTTCGCCCCGATTCATATCAAGCTCTGCAAGCAAATAGCCCTCTTCCTCATACAATTCGCGGAGCTTGTTGAGCATGCGCCGTTCCTGCTGGGGCTTGATCAACTGCCCCTTGATCAGGCCGATTTCCTTGTTCAGTTTTTTATCGCTTAAGGCCTTGTTCCCGTCAAATTTAACCTCTCTGAGCCTGGGATATTCCACCACGCGGATCTCGACCAACAGATTGCCGTCCGGGGCCTGGTCGCTGAAAATTTGGATGTCCGAAAACACCTTGGTACCGTATAAATTTCGAATCGCCCGGGCGGCATCTCCGATCCTCAAATCGTCGCCTTCAAACAAACCGCAAGAAGAACGAACAAAAAAATCTTCTGTAAAATCCGTTCCCTTCACCCGAATTTCCGAAATTTTCCCCAACACCTGAACCTCTTGGCCAGATGCGCCTTGTGCCAACAAAAGACAAACCCCCGCTACAAGTCCAAGCGTCAACAGTCGATTCCATCCAGACAAAACACGTTCCTCCAGATCGGTTAAAATTCGCACACACACTATCATTACAAACGCCCGGCCCAATGAAATGTTCCTGCACAGCAAACGGGCCCGGACAACATGTCCGGGCCGGTTTGACCAGCCTGTCATACACCGCATGCAAACTTTTAGGCCATCACGCTTGATCCTTATCCATCACTCCTTCTTCGTCTACCGCCTTGTCTTTAGAAGGATTTTCATCTACAAACTGAAGTGTATCGCCTTTTTTACTGACACGGATCTTGCTGCCGTCGACAAATCCACCCTGGAGAATCTCCTCGGCCAGTGGATCTTCAATCATCTTTTGAACCGTCCGCTTCAGCTGACGGGCGCCATAAGTAGGATCATACCCCTTTTCGGCAAGCAAGCTTTTGGCACCCGGTGTCAAACTCAATGTCATGCCGTGTTCTTCCACTCGCTTGACAATATCCCCCAGCGAGATATCGACAATTTCCAGGATTTCTTTTTTGCCCAGCGGGTTAAAAATAACGACTTCGTCCAATCGATTGATAAACTCAGGATTAAAAGTCTTCTTGACCTCTTCATTGATCCGCTCGACCATTTGCTCGCGAAGGGCCTTCTTGTCGGACTTGTGGAACCCGAGTCCTCCGGACCTGGCCAGGTCTCGCGTTCCCAGATTCGACGTCATAATCAAGATGGTATTCTTGAAATTAATCTTCCGACCAAAGCTATCGGTCAACCGGCCCTCATCCAGGAGTTGCAACAAGATATTAAACACATCCGGATGTGCTTTTTCGATTTCATCCAGCAGCACAACCGAATAGGGACGCCGGCGCACTTTCTCGGTCAGCTGCCCCCCTTCGTCATATCCAATATACCCTGGAGGCGCACCCACCAAACGGGATACGGAGAATTTTTCCATATACTCGGACATATCAATAGTGATCAGCCCTTCCTCGTCCTCGAACAGGTAGTGAGCAAGGGTCCTTGCCAATTCCGTTTTCCCAATCCCGGTTGGCCCTAAAAAGATGAACGTACCAATGGGCCGATTGGGGTCTTTCAAACCGGCCCGGGTTCGGCGGATCGAACGGGCCACAATTTGAACCGCCTCTTTCTGCCCCACAACCGACTTTTTGAGTTCCTCTTCCATATTCATGAGCTTTTCAGAGTCGGCCTGGGTAAGTCGGAACACCGGAATCCCGGTCATGCTGGAAATCACCTCGGCGATATTGTCCTCGTCTACTTCCACCACCTCATCTTTGACCTGTTTTTCCCAGGCCTGACGCTTTTCTTCCAGGGCACTTTTCAACTCACGCTCCTGGTCCCGCAACCTAGCGGCTTCCTCAAACTGCTGGTTTTCGGCCGCCTTGTCCTTTTCGTGCGTCACCTCCACAATCTCCAGCTCCATCTCTTTGACTTCCTCGGGCGGGTTCAAACGGAAAAGCCGAAGCCGAGCCCCCGTCTCATCAATCACATCAATCGCTTTATCCGGCAAATAGCGATCGCTGATATACCGGTCGGCCATCACGGCTGCCGCTTTGATGGCCTCGTCGGTAAAGCTCACCTTGTGGTGTGCTTCATACTTGTCCTTCAGACCCATCAGAATTTCAATCGTCTCGTCCACAGAAGGCGCATCCACCAAAATGGTCTGGAACCGCCGTTCCAAAGCCCCGTCTTTCTCAATATATTTTCGGTATTCGTCCAGGGTGGTCGCCCCGATACATTGCAGTTCGCCCCGCGAAAGTGCAGGCTTGAACATATTGGACGCATCGAGGGTTCCCTCGGCACTCCCGGCGCCGACAATGGTGTGCAACTCGTCGATAAAAATAATCACATCCTGGGCCTGCTCTAGTTCCTTCATCACCGCCTTGATGCGTTCTTCAAACTGGCCTCTATATTTGGTGCCCGCGACAATCCCTCCCATATCCAGCGTCACTACCCGCTTGCCGGCCAGCACCTGGGGCACCCGGTGCTCGACAATGCGCTGGGCAAGCCCCTCCACAATCTGGGTTTTCCCCACGCCAGGTTCACCCACCAATACAGGATTGTTCTTCTTTCGCCGACTCAACACCTGAGAGACCCGTTGGATCTCCTCGTCTCGTCCAATAGTCGGATCCAGTTTCCCCTGACGGGCAAGTTCGGTCAAGTCGCGTCCAAAGTGATCCAGAAACGGTGTCTTGCTCTTCTTTTTCTCACGCTTGCTACCAGACGGTTTCCCCTGCAACACGGCGATCACCTCCTCTTTGGCCGTTTTGTGATCCACACCGAATGCTGCTAAAATTTGTGCCGCAACCCCATCCTTGTCCTTCAAAAGCGCCAGAAGCAGATGGCTGGTCCTGACAAACTGGCTTTTCATTTCCTTGGCTTCATTGGCCGCAATTTCCAGGATCTGTTTGGCACGGGGTGTAAAAGGAACCTCGCCCATCGTCATCGATCCCCCGGACGAGGCTACATAATCGTCAATCGACTGTTTGATGTTCTCCAGATTTAGTCCCAGGCTCATCAACACCTGGGTGGCAGAACACTTGCCCTCCCGAATAATACCCAGCAACAAATGCTCGGTGCCAATATAGTTGTGGCCCAATCTTGCAGCCTCTTCGCGGGCCAACTGCATCACCCGTTTCACCCGGTCCGAAAACATGTTATTCATCTACACGCTCCCTTGCCAAACGCGCACCTCAACATCCCTAAATGCTTAACCATTCACTAACCATTCGATGCATTCATTCTGAGCCGCACCATTTCGGCACGGATGGTATCTCGTTCATGAGCCTCCAGCCGACGCTTGATCAAATGCTGCAAATGAGCCGGCTGTGTTTCGACCATCATCTCGTTCAGGGTGCGCACCTCCACCTCCTGAATCAAGCCCCCCCCCCCCCCCACCCCCCCCCCCCAGCCACACAACAGAAATACATGACAAATCACCAAACAGCCAAAATT
>JAPUJS010000649.1 GCA_027296045.1 bacterium
TAGGTCAACAACAACGCCAACACCACCCCCGAACCCGTAAAGGTCAGGCGGTCCACATCCGGCGGCTTCGGATTTCGAATCCAGGTCACCGCATTTTGATAATTATTCCGACTCCCATTCACCAGGCTCCAGGCCCCCTGATTGTATCCCCCGTGGGCATATCCCAGGTAAAGAGTATGCAGGGTCGAAAATAAAAACCCAACCAACAAGGCCAACACAATCGCAGCAACCATCCGGTTTCGCCGGAAAAATAATCCAGACGTCAGTTTCATCGTCTGTGCCAGCGGAGGCCCCAAAAATCCGCGGGTTGTGGCAAAGAGCGCATAGATAAATCCCTGACTCACCAGCGAAGTCACAGCAACCTGCCGGGACCCCAGCAGATAGATGGGCGTCCAGTTCATCGCCGTATCCGAAATATTGGCATAAGGCAATCCCACTTCGGCCACCACCCGCGAAAGCCCGATATAGGCCATCAGGGTAAAAAGCATATACAGCACCAGCACCTTGAACTCCATCCCAGCCAGATGCAACCACCCGCCCATATACACCAGTCCGACAACCAGCCCGATCACCGCTGTCCGATAGGAAAGGACCTCCCCCGAATCATCCACACCTGCATCCCCCGACCAGGCCTTTTTGAAAACAGCCTGTAAATGCCCCCGTGCCATCCACATGCTGGCCAACGACAGCGTACACAAGGCCCCGAAGCTCTGCGAGCGCACTGCCTCGATCCCCCCCTGGCCCACAGAAGATCCCACTCCCAACCGGTCGAACACCGAGACTTCGATTCCGGTAAGCACAAAAAACACCCAAAAGCTGAACAGCGCTTCGACCCGGGCAAAATAGGAAAACCCGATAATATAAATACTCACCTGAACCCAGAAAGTCGGTGCCCGTTCCAGCCACCGGAACCAGCTCCCCGAAGTCGGTGTGGTTGGCAATTGCGGAATGACCGGCAAAAAATAAGACACCACATTCCACCCGACGGCCACCAGCCCCAGCCAAAAAGCGATGCTAAAGCTCCGCTGCCGCACCATATTGGAGATCCCCTGCGGATCGTCGGGTTCGGCCGCAAGGAGCATCCCCACACGGGCCAGCGGATATTCCAACCGTTCATACTCCACCCACTGTTTCCTCAAAATCACCATCAAGCACAAGAGGAGGAGGCCAATGGCGCTAATCAGCGTCCCCCACCAGATCAGAGGCACCACCCAGGCACCCCACGGGATGGCCTGTCCGGCAGGCAAGCCTTCATAAAACCAGGTCGCCGCCATATCCTCGTTGGTCAGCACAATCCAGGAAGGAATATGATCGTGCAAAACTTCGCGCCACCCGTTTTCGGCCGTTGCAAAATAAAACGGCGCAGCCACCACACCCACCAGAAAACCGGCCAGCCCAAAAAATGGGAAAAACGCCCCGATCAATCCCATCGCCAGCACCACCTGCAACTCGCCTGCCCGGAAGGCCCACCTGCTTTTTCGCCTGGAGAGCGCCAAATTGCCCAGCGCCAGCATCACAAACGGAAAAAACAAACCCATTGGAAAATAGGATTTGTTCAGCTTGGACGCCCGCAACAACAACGTGCCCCAATTGATATAGGCATTGGAAAGAACCAGTAAGATCAGCCCAACCACAATCACTCGACCCGTAACAACCTCTACAAGCGGTGTCATTGCCGACCGATTTTCAATAGGCTCCTGTTCCAGACGAACCGACATAGAAACCCTCAAAATGGACAGATCCAAAAGGACGTGGTTTTCATAATATAGCTTTTTTTCGCCCTCATTTGTATTATCTTAATCCCCAATAACCAACCAATAAATAACCTTTTCCCAAGAAAACCCATGAAAAAAATCACCGTATTGCTCTTCCTGATCCCCCCGCTCCTGTTCCCACCCGCCTCCACGGCTCAAAGTCCGCCCAATATCCTGAGTCAGCTCGACCGGGAATTGCACATCCTGTCGGAAAAGGTTCAGCCTGCCGTCGTTCAGATCCTGGTTTCCAGCTATGCAGCCCAACCCGGCTCCGATCCCACATTGCCGGTCAAACAACACAGCTCCGGCTCCGGAGTCATCCTGGATTCTGATGGATATATTGTCACCAATGCCCATGTGGTCAATGGAGCTCGCCGTGTCCAGGTCGTCCTCCGGCGGTCTCGAAAAGAACGCACACAACAGCAGTCCATCCTCAAAACCGAGGGCCAGGTGATCGGCGCACAGGTCCTCAAAATGGACCGGGAAACCGATTTGGCCGTATTGAAAATTGCCCGGAAAAACCTGCCCACACTCTCCCTGGGAGATTCCGACGCCCTGACCCAGGGCCAGCTCGTTTTTGCCTTTGGAAGCCCCCTGGGACTCGAAAATTCGGTCACCATGGGCGTTGTCAGTGCCGTTGCCCGCCAGCTCCGTCCCGAAGACCTGATGATCTATATTCAAACCGATGCCCCGATTAACCCCGGAAACAGCGGAGGCCCTTTGACCAATATTCACGGAGAAGTCGTCGGGATCAACACCCTCATTTTCTCCCAGTCAGGTGGGAGTGAAGGCATTGGATTTGCCGCCCCCAGCAATATTGTCAAAAACATCTTTCAGCAAATTCGAGACACCGGTCGGGTCCGGCGGGGCCACATCGGAGCCTCTGCCCAGACCCTCACACCCACCCTCAGAGCAGGGTTGGGATTGACATCGCAAGGGGGCATCATCCTTTCCGATGTCTTTCCGGAAGGGCCTGCCGACAGAGCAGGCCTTCAGATCGGTGACATTGTCCTGTCTCTCAATGGAAAACCTATGGAAAACGGCCGCCAGTTTCACATCAACCTCTACGGTCCCGTCTTAAAACAGGGCGTCGCTCTGGAAATACTCCGAAACGGCACAACCCGGGTGGTTCAGGTGCCCGTTGAAGAACGCCCCGACGATCCCGACCGCTTTGCAAGCCTCGTCCATCCCGAACACAATCAGGTCCCCCGTCTCGGCATCCTGGGCGTGACCCTGGATGCCAAAACCGCCTCCCTATTTGCCCGCCTGAGACAATCCACCGGCGTCATCGTAGCCGCCCTACACCCCAATGCCCTGGGCTGGCAAAGCGGGTTCTTGCCCGGCGATATCATTCATGCCGTAAACACAACCCCGGTTCACGGCCTGGAGGGCCTCAAAGACCTGCTTGCCCCCCTCCAATCCTACGACCCCGTGGTCGTACAAATTGAACGCCAGGCAAAATTGATGTACCTGTCCTTTGAAATGGAGTAAAAGGGAAAGCAGTTCAAAAAGTGCTGCATCTCGTTCCAGAAGACGGAGCGGAGTAGAGGAAGAAATACACCCTAGAAAAAACCGGGTTATGCACGCGTGCATAACCCGGTTTTTTTCATGACAAACACCAGCTAGCCAGCCGACGCATCGGCCAGAAATCGTTCATAAGTCGAATTTTTCGGCACCAGGCTCTGATCCTGGAGGCGCAAAAAATAAACCGTACCCATCCACTGATGCCCGATACGCAGATCCTCGTTCTGATTGCCGATATGATATCGACCGTTTCTCAGGTCCTTCCAGACCACCTGATTGGGCCTTAAATCCCTGGAATACAAATCGCGAAGCAACCCCCGTGCAGTCATCCAGTTCCTCCTATTTTAAACACCAACCGCCGCACTTTTTGCCTGGTCCCCCGGAATTGCTTTTTCTGAATTTCCAGCGAGAGCATCTTTTGGCGGTCTTCTTCTTTATCTATCACGCCCTGCCCGGACAAAACGGATGACCCACCTGGATCGTCAAAACGCATCCGGGCACACCGCACCCCAATAGGGACGGCGAAGATAGAAATGTAGAATGGGAAAATGAAGAAAAGGGGAGATAAAAAAAACGTAAGGCCGCTCCGATGGGGATACCGGAGCGAAAAAGCCAAGTATCCAAGTGTTTTGTTCTGCAATTATAACAACTTATGTCCTAAAAATCAAGAGGCGATTTGTCACACGCATTTCAGAACCCTTCTGTCGCCCCCCATCTGACACTGCCAGGCCGCTCGATCAGCCCTGGAGGTCTGTCTACGGCCGCTGAACCATCTGCGCCTTTAAATACGCCTCTCGCTCCTCTGGCGTATAGACGCGCAGCTTGTAGGGCGAACCCGCCAGCTTCTTTCGGGCCACTTCATCGCCCGCGCTAGCACGCTGAATCAGCCGATAGCGGGCCTCCCGCTCCTTGGCTATTTTTTCGTTGCGCTTCCGGTATAAGGTCATGCCTTCATCCTACCTTCCGGTGAATAAAAAAAATAAAACTTCGGACTATAAAATGACAAGATAATGCCTCCAACCCACAAATCAAAGGGGAAATGCCACCATCGCAAATCGTCCCATACACGTCCTCCCAGCCGGTCTCTTGGCAAAGCAAAAGCCCCGCGATGTGCCAGGGCTTTATCGTGCTTCCTGTTTCGTTTTCTTAGTCTTCCACCCGCATCGGTCTCAACAGGACCAGGCCTTCCTCAGCCCCCGCAGCAATGCCCACGATGAGCTGCTG
>JAPUJS010000065.1 GCA_027296045.1 bacterium
ATGTCCTGCATAAAAGCGTATAAAACCCTACAATTCTATTGTAGTCAGAATAAACCGATTATGCAATACAAAAACAGGGTGTTGTGCGTATTTTCTTGTGTTGCAGGAAGTTACGCCAACCCCCTGAATTATTTTATAACTAAATAGCTTGACCATTTCTGGGAGACATCGTAAATTGGAACCTGAGCTAACCAGTTTTCTAACAATACATTAAACAAGAAAGACGGATTTTGGCAGCAAATATCCTGATTGTAGACGACGACCACAATATCCGCAGAGTGCTCCGGAACATGTTGGAGCGGGCCGGCTACCAGATTGAAGAAGCGACCAATGGAGAGGAAGCGCTTCTGTGGTGTCGCCGAACTCCCTTCGACCTGATTACGATGGATATGTCGATGGGTAAGATCGACGGGGTGGATACCGTCGCCATTCTCCAGAACGAGATCCATACCCCCATTGTGGTAATTTCCGCCCACCTGACCAGGGAAATCCGCCAGGAATTGTCCCTCAGGAAAATTAAATACCTCCTTCCCAAACCCTTCACTCAGGCCGCTGTGCTGGAAACCATCCACTCCGCACTATCACAAAGTTGAGTTTTTGCACTTTTTCCCACTGCATGTCTTGCCTTCCGATACACTTTTCATTAGTTTTTAAAATAATCTTTATTAAGGGATTTTTGATCGTCTTTACGGTCTGGAGGTGCACCGTGCCTCGCAAACCAAAATCAGAGGTACTCCGTCAAGCCCGAGCGATGAAGTCATTTGTCGAGAAGCATTGCGCACAGGATCTAAAGCTGGGCAGCCTTTCGAATCATTTCGGATATTCCCAGGGCCACATCTGCCGCATGTTCAAAAATCAACTGGGAGTGGGCTTCGTCGATTGTCTGACACATGCCCGTCTGAAAATGGCCAAACGGCTTCTGCGACGAACCCGACTCCCCATTTATGAAATCGCCTTCCGGTCCGGGTTTAATTTCAGAGATTATTTTTTTAAGGTATTCAAACGCGCCGAAGGGATCACCCCACGAAAATACCGGATGATTCATCAACAGAGCGCACCCTAGCATCTTTTTTCCAAAACCCAAATCAAACACCATATCTTTTTCAAAAGATATGGTGTTCTTTTTTCAAAATTATAATGAGGAACGTCCCCACCAGGGACTCTACAACCAGGTACCTGCTGATCTCTACCTCAGAAAGGAGATGCCTATCGACAACAAAAACGCAATCCACCTTAAATTCGCCCAAAATTGGTCTTGACTTTGGGGTTCACTTTACATATCAAGCATAGGTTTTGAACCTCTGATCGTGCAGCATATCGTTAGGAAAACGTTTTCCCAATGGCAGACTCCAATCACCCCCCCCTGTCCAAAGCGGATTTGGAACGAATCATTGCCGAGCGCGGTGAGATGTTCTCCCGGGAACTGGTCCGAAGCAACGACCGGTTCGAGGACCGTATTCGGGAGCTGTCGGTGGTGCGCCGGGTGGTAGATGCGCTAAAACATATCCAGGACGCCCGCAAGGTGTTTGAGGGCATTATCGACACAATTATTGACGAGACCAATGCGGAAAATTGTTCGCTGATGCTGCTGGACTGGGAGACGAACGGGCTGGTGGTCAAAGCAGCCCGGAGCCAGACCGATGCGGCCACCCGGTATTACGGGGAGAGGGATCCCGAGGGTCACAGTTTTGAGAAGGGGGAAGGGATTGCGGGCCTGGTGGCAGAGCGCGGGGAAGCGATTTCGATTCTGGACATTGCCGGGGATCCCCGGTTTGTAGAGGCCACTCAGGCCACCGGGCCTATCAGGTCGCTTTTATGCGTGCCGCTGTTGATCGACGGCGAGGTGATAGGGGTGGTAAACATGAGCCACCCGCAGCCCGAGGCGTTTACGGACGAAGATAGGCGGCTGATGGTGTTGATTGCAGACCAGGTGGCGATTGCGCTCCACAGCGTACAGTTATTTGATCATACACTTCAGATCAACAACGTGCTGGAGACGGAGGTCCAGAAGGCGACCGAGGATTTGCGCCGGGCCAACGAGGCGCTGCAGGAGGAGATGGCCGAACGTAAGAAGACAGAACAGGAGCGGATCCACACGCAACGCCTTCGTGTCGCAGGAGAATTATCTGCAGGAATTAGCCATAACCTGAACAATATATTGATCGGTATCATGGGCCCTGCGCAGTTTCTCCAGAGGGCCACGGATGACCCCAAGCTCCTTCGAGAAATAAACGACATCTATACGTCTGCAATACGCGCCAGAGACCTGGTGCATCGCCTCCACCTGTCTACACGCAGCACACAGGAGGATGAACTGCGTTCGGTGGCGGTCAACACAGCTGTGCAAGAGGCCGTGCAGAAGACAAGTCCCCGCTGGAAAGATGAACCAGAAGCCAGGGGCATCACCAACGAGGTGCTAACCGATCTGGGGGATGTCCCTCCCATCCAGGGCACGGAGTCGGAGCTCTCTGACATCTTTATCAATCTGATCTTCAACGCTGTAGATGCGATGTCCGAAGGTGGAACGATTACCATTAGCACCAAGACGGTTGAGGAAGGTGTCCAGATCGTGGTGAGGGATACCGGCGCGGGGATGGACGAGGAGACCCGCCGGCGGGTGTTCGAGCCGTTTTTCACCACCAAGGTAGACATCGGTAGCGGCCTGGGGCTGTCCACGGTTTATGGTACGGTAACCCGGTGGCGAGGCACCATTGAGGTGGAGAGCGAACCTGGCAAGGGCACGACCTTTAGCATTCGATTCCCCGCCTGGATAGAGGAAGAGGTCCAGGAGGAAGAGGCCGTAACAGTCCGCCAGGTGCGACGGGCGAAACTCCTGATTGTGGAGGACAATGAGCTCGTCTGTGAGATATTGGACCGTCTGCTCTCGGTGAACCACGAGGTGGAGGTGGCTCTGGATGGGCGGGGAGTCCTGGAAAGGTTTTCACCGGGATATTGCGATGTGGCCCTGATCGATCTGGGCCTGCCAGGGATGCCGGGGGATCAGGTCGCGCAACAGATGCAGCAGGTGGACCCCTCGGTGGTCACGGTGCTGATTACGGGGTGGAACCTCGATGAAAACGACAGGAGGGCAACCCTGTTCGACTTTCGTATCCAGAAGCCTTTTGATGACCTGGACAAGGTGATGGATGTGGTCGCACAGGCCGTGGAACTGCATGATGCTCGATTCGAGAAAAGAAAATGAACCATCTGGGACGAATGAAGCCCCGGCACCCACAATCGCCGGGGCTTTTCCTTTGCCCTCAGACTGTCTCAGAGGGCGAATACGGGGCTGGCCTTCGGGCTGGCCCTTATGTCATCCCTGACAAGCCCCACCCTACCCCGTGCCGCACACCCGTTAACCTCTCCTGAGAAACTTACTATATTTACAATAGGTTACGTCGCAAGTTTCTTCCATCCATAACCCCGTAGCGCAGCGACGGGGTCCATTGCTCTTAATCGGGAAGATGTCTTATGCAAAATCAGACCCAAGTAGTTGTGATCGGGGCGGGCATTGTTGGGTGCAGCGTGGTCTATCACCTCACCCAGATGGGCTGGCGAGACATCGTGGTGCTGGAGCAGGGTCCCCTCTTCGAGACTGGAGGTTCCACCTCCCACGCTCCCGGGGGCGTTTTTCAAACCAACTTCTCCAAAATGATGACCGAATTCGCCCGCTATACCGTCCAGCTTTACACCGATCTGGAACTGGAAGGTCAGCCCTGCTTCTATCCCGTCGGGGGCATGGAAGTCGCCTATACGGAAGCACGCTGGAAAGACCTCAAGCGCAAGGCCGGGGTGGCTAGGTCCTGGGAAGTGGAAGCCGCACTGATTACGCCCCGCGAGGCCAAAGACAAAATTCCCCTCCTGGACGCCAAAAAGATCCACGGGGCCTATTACGTACCCACCGATGGCATTGCCAGGGCCGTGCGGGCTGGTGAAGCCATGGCCCGAGCCGCCCAGGCGTGTGGGGCCACATTCTACGGCCAAACGGCTGTTACCGGGATCGAAGTGGAAAACGGCCGGATGCAGGCCGTGCTTACCTCAAGGGGCAGAATCGCCACCGAGCAGGTGCTGGTGTGCGCCGGCATCTGGGGACCCCTCATCGGCCGTATGGCCGGTGTATCCATCCCCCTTACCCCGGTGCAGCACCAGTATACCATAACTTCCCCTCTTCCAGAACTGGCCGGGGAAACCCGAGAGGTCGTCCATCCGGTCCTGCGCCACCAGGATTATGCGATGTATTTCCGCCAGCACGCCGACTGCTATGGGATCGGCTCCTACAAACATGAGCCCCTGCTGGTGGATGCGAGCGACATTCTCAGCCACGATAAAGCCGAGGTCATGCCCTCCCTCCTGGCATTCACACCCCAACATTTTGAGGCCGCCCATGCCGCCGCCATCGATCTCCTCCCCCCCCTGCGCAACGCCGAGCTGGTCTACAAAATCAACGGCATGTTCTCTTTTACCCCCGATGGTATGCCCGTCCTGGGCGAATCCCTTGAGGTCCGCGGCCTGTGGGTGGCAGAAGCGGTGTGGATCACCCATGCGGGAGGTGTCGGCAGAGCCGTGGCCGAGTGGATGGTGGACGGAACTCCTGCAATGGATCTGCACGAAGCCGATATCAACCGCTTCCCTGCCCACGCCCTCATGCCCTCCTACATCAAAATTCGAGGGGCCCAACAATACCGTGAGGTCTACGACATCATCCATCCTCTCCAGCAGATAGAGAACCCGCGCCAGCTGCGCCTCAGTCCCTTTTACCCCCGCCAGCAAGTCCTGGGGGCCACCTTTTTCGAGAATGCCGGGTGGGAGCAGCCCCATTGGTTCGAAGCCAACAAAGATCTGGCCCAGGACCCGTCCTGGCCGACCCGCTCCGGCTGGGAGGCTCTTAACTGGTCGCCCCTCCAGGGCGGCGAACACCGGGCCACCCGGGAGGGGGTCGCCCTCTACGATCTGAGCGCCTTTACCAAAATTGAAGTCAAAGGTCCCGGGGCCCTGGCTTTCTTGCAGTACATCGCTGTGAATCAAATCGACCAGCCGGTCGGCAAAATCATTTACACGTCCATGCTGAACAAAAATGGCGGTATCCAATGCGACCTGACCATCACCCGCCTGGGTTCCGATCTCTTCCTGGTTTTGGCCGGAGGCGCCACAGGGTTGCGCGATCTGGCCTGGATGCGGCTCCAGGCACCTGCAGACGGGTCGGTGCAGATCACAGATATCACCTCCAACTACTGCGGCCTGGGTCTGTGGGGGCCCCGGGGGCGCGATGTGCTTCAGCAGGTATGCGACAACGATATTTCCAACCAGGCCTTTCCCTACTTCACCGCCGGGCGCCTGACCATCGACCTCGTACCGGCGCTGGCTCTGCGCCTATCCTACGTGGGCGAGTTGGGCTGGGAAATTTACACCCCAACGGAATACGGTCTCAGGCTGTGGGATATACTCTGGGAGGCAGGGCTATCTTCTGGTATGATCGCCCTGGGCGGCGGGGCTTTCGACTCCCTCCGCCTGGAAAAAGGCTATCGCCTGTGGGGGGCCGACATCCACACAGAGTACACGCCCTATGAGGCCGGGCTGGCCTGGATGGTGGACTTTAACAAAGGCGATTTCCTGGGTCGGGAAGCCCTGCTGCGTATCCAAGCACAGGGGGTCAGCCGCAAGCTGTGCTGTATGACCCTGGATGACCCCGATGCAGTCATCCTGGGCAAAGAACCGATTTTCGCTGACGGGCGCGTTCTGGGCTACGTCACGAGCACCAATCGCGGCTACACGGTAGATAAGCACATCGCCTACGGGTATTTGCCCGTGCCATACGCCAGACAGGGCACCCGGGTCGAAGTAGAATATTTCGGGGAACGCTACAAAGCGACGGTGGTTAAAGAACCGCTTTACGATCCAGAGCGAAGGCGGATGACTTGATTCAGGAGATCCTATGCCGACATCCATTTTGGATAAATTAAAAGCGGGAACCGTATTGGGCGACGGGGGCTATCTGCTGGCCCTGGAGAGCCGGGGTTATGTGCAGGCGGGCCCTTTCACACCCGAAGTCACCATCGAACATCCGAATGCACTGGCCGCCCTCCACGAGGAGTTCCTGCACGCCGGGGCCGAAGTACTCCAGGTTCTCGCCTTTTACGCCAGCGAGAACAAACTCGCTCAGATCGGCTACGCCGGCAAACTGGCCGAGATCAACCAGGCGGCTGTACGCATCGCCCGGGAAGCTGCGTGGTCCATCGACTACGAGAATCCCCAATCAGCGACCGAGGCCTACCACCACATGCGGGAAGAACAATAGCCTGAGGAGAAGCTATGCGAATCGCTATTGCCGGTCTGTTCCACGAGACCCACAGTTTCTGCGTGGAGCACAATGAGACCATAGCATTTGGTGCGGGTCGCACGGGGTGACGAATCTGCTGCCTTCCGTTCATAACACAACGTCGGCTTTATTCTTCCCTGAAGTATTCATTAGTCCACGATCTGTTTTTTTTCGAGGCTCGATCACGGTCAGAAGGTCGTCTTGATTGAGAGGGTATGCTATGGCAGATGCTGTGCCTGCAAAGATCGATCTTTCGGACCAGGGCCGCCCCGCAGAGGAAGCCCCCGAAACCCGGGTGCGCAGGATGTCGCTGCTGTGGATCGCTGCAACGTTGATTTTTACGTGCATGGCCGCGACCTTCCTGGAATTCAAGTCGCGTTCGGCCCACATGGCAATGTCCAACCTCCCGCTGGCCGTGCTGCTTCTCTTTATCTTCTGGCTTCTGGGCAACACGCTGCTCAAACGCGTCTTCCCCCGATTTTCCCTCACCACGGCTGAGCTGCGCACGATGCTCTGTGTGCTGTGGGTGGGGGCCTCGTTTGCCGGGTACAACTGGGTCACGCAGTGGGTGGGGGCCCTGGTTTCCCCCCGGTATTTCGCCTCGCCCGAGAACCGGTGGAAGGAACTGATTTTCGACTACCTGCCCTGGTGGATGTACCCGTCGAACTTTCCGGGTGTGGTTGAGGCGTTCTACCTGGGGCTGGGTCGGGACGAGGCCCTGCCCTGGGGCGCGTGGGTCGGGCCCATTTTCTGGGCGGGATCGGCAGCGCTGGCGATGACGGCCATCGGGTTGGGGTTGACGGCGATTTTCCAGAAACAGTGGGCCGAACACGAGCGGCTGACCTTTCCCCTGGCGGAGGTTTCCCTGGAGCTGACCGAGGGGTTCGATCGCCGCCCGGGCTGGGCGCCTTTTGTGTGCAACCGGCTCTTCTGGGTTGGATTTGCCATTGCCGCTTTCCCTATCCTCTGGAACCTCGTTGAATACTGGGTGCCCGACTTCCCCCGGCTTACCATCTTTGACCCCCGAAACAGGGGCAGAACCGCTCCCATTTCCCGCTATCTGCCCTGGCCGTTCTCCTATCGCCTGTTGCCCACGTTGATGGGGTTTACATTTTTGTGCGATCTGAACATCCTCTTCAGCCTCTGGTCGCTCAAGGTGGTAGGACAGGCCGTGTTCTATGTGATGAACCGGGTGGGGTTTTCGATTGGCCGAACCGGCCAGGAGGCGGATCCCATGCAGATCGCGGGGATTTTTGAGCACGGGGTGATGCTGGGGCTGGCAGTCTGGGCGGTGTGGGCGGCCAGACCCCATCTGAAGCAGGTGGTCAGGCAGGTCCTGCGTCCGGTGGATGGTCAGACGTCGGTGACCGCCATCTTTTCCGCTCGCGGGTCGGCTGTCGTGCTTCTGGGGGGTGTGGCTTACATGGTCTTCTGGCTGCACGCTGCGGGATACAGCCTCCCGATGGCGGCTGTGTGGCTGGGGCTGTTCTGGGCCAGCATCTTTGTGGCCATGAAATATCTGGCGGCCAGCGGGTTCGCCTACCTCTGGCCGCACTGGTCGGAGCCGATTCCGGAGATGTGGGTGGGCACAGGCAGGATGTCGGAGTCCACGCAGGTTGCTTCCAGGCTGATCGGCTGGCGCGTCTTGTCAGGCTGGCGTCTGCCTCCGGCACTCCCCCACGTGGTCAGGCTGATTGCAAGACCGACCCGCTGGCTGGTGCCAGGCAGTGTGGTGGTGGGGCTGTTGTCGGCGGCCCTTTATACGATCTGGCTCTGTTATGAAGAGGGGGGAGGCGCGTTCCGGACCTGGTCCCTTGTGGGCGCACCCAGAGGCCTGTACAATACCATTGCTTCCCGCATTGCCGAAACGCACCCTACCGTGTCAGATCCGGCAAAGATCGCGGTCTGGATTGTGGGCGGGCTGGCTGCCACGGTGGTGACGGCGCTACAAGCCCAGTTCCCCTGGTGGCCCATCCACCCGCTTGGCTTGATGCTGATGTTCAGCTGGTATGTAAACCTCTACCTGCTGGATATTTTTCTGGTGTGGCTCATCAAGTTGCTGGTCCTGAAGCTGGGGGGCATTGGCCTTTACCGGCGGGTCAAACCCGTGGCCTACGGGTTGATTGTGGGGTATGTGTTTGCGGTGGGATGCGCGTTTTTGGTGGACTTGATCTGGTTCCCGGGAGGGGGACACTATATCCACGGGTATTGAGCGACCGCCCCGTCTTGCTTTTCACCTCTCGGGGAGAGATAGGTGCTGTGGTAAAGTGCTATTCTGATCAAGCATATGAAGTGGAATTTGTCGCTCAGGATGGTTATACCTACGCCCTCGTTACACTCAGGGCAGATCAATTGCTTCCTCTAAAACAGAAACGCACCCCCTCGGATACCATGCCTTCTGGTGCCGATTTATAAGCCTGTTTAGAACGGGCAGGGCTGTTCAAGGGTGATACTGTTTCTTCTCTTGTGCAGGAAATGAAGGCCCGCCAGAAGCGACAATGCCGTTCTCCTTCCTTGAAAGATTCACAGTTGTTGGCTATATTCATTTAGTTGCACCCATCGGGGTCAGGCGTTCGCGTCTGACCCTTTCTTTATTGTAGTCAAAAACTGCCGGGCGTGCCTAATCAGAAGGCGGGGCCAACCGAAAAGCCAGCCCCGCCTCTGATTACGCTTGCCGATTGTGCGCCCCCTGGATTTCGCTGAGACGCTCTTCCATCCTCTCAACGACATTCCGCTGGATTTAGAACGTCTCATGTCTTGGCTCCTTTCGAGTACTGTAACAATTTGTGATACTCTGCTCTATTAAAAAAACATCTTTTTCAGCCCACACCCATAAGCTTAAAATTCATAACTCTTTATAAATTATAAACCTCGGTCATTATTGAACGTTTTGGTACAGAAATTGTTTACACCCTATCTCGGCATTACTCCCCACATTGTAGAAAGGACGGTTGAGATGCTCACTCTGGAAACAACTACCGAGCAGAGGCAGGTTCTGGTGGTCGAAGACGATGTGAAAGTGCGTGGAATCATCACCGAAGTGGTCGTGCGATTGGGATATACCCCCCTGGAGGCCCGAAGCGTGCCCCGGGCGCTCAGCATTCTCAGACGGGAAACCATCGACCTGATGCTCCTCGACCTCTATCTTCAGGGGTCCATAGGTATGGATCTGCTCCATGCCCTCAACGGGCAGGAAACCCGTGTGCCGACCGTAGTGGTCTCGGGCAATATATCCGATTCTGTAGCCCGCCAACTCGTTGGCCTGGGCGTAAACAACATGGTCACCAAGCCCTTCACGCTCAACCGACTGGCCACCGAAATCCAGCGCATCATCGGCCCAGAAGAAAGCGTCGGAGCGGAAAACACACCGCCTATCTCGGCCGACCAGAGACAGAAACAGCGCCGCGACGAGCGGATTCCCATGAAGCTCCCGATTCGCACCCCCATGGGGCGCGGCAAACGCGATTATATGAAACTGGTGGACATCAGTTCCACCGGCATGCAAACCGTCTGCAAAAATCTGGACGTGGTCAAACTGGGCGATGAGACCCAGCATTATGCCTTCGACATCCCGCTTATCGCTCAGTTGGCCTGGATCAAAGCCAAACTCAACGACACCTTTACCATCGGATGGAAGTTTGACAAACGCATTCGGCCTCACACCTCCAAAAAGGGCGACGAAGAAATCCTCGACAACAGGGATCCGGAACACCGGCAGAGCTCACGGTTGCACATGCAACAGCCCATCAAAGCCCGCATCGGAGGTGGAAAACATCTCGACATGCAGTTGATCGACATCAGTTCTACGGGCATGCAAACCCTCTGCAACAACCTGGAAGTCTTCAACCTCAACTCGCCCGCCAAAGGCATTACCTTCGAATTCCCAGTTACCGTCCGCCTGGCCTGGGTGAAAGCCAATCCCAACGGCACCTTTAGGGTCGGATGGAAATTTACAGAAGTTCGCCGCAGTTAAACAGACTGTATCATAGTCGGCCGGGAAAGGTACCCAGCCCTTCGGGAGATCGCGTCCAGATCGTTCAGCTTGTCTTGGAGCACAAGGATGGCGTCAAAGGGTCCAGAACGTCCAAAAGGCTGTTGGAAAGGCTTCGTCCGAGTCCGATTTGTTTGAGAATCTTTCCTGCCGCCTTAGCATTTTCTTGACTCACGGTGTTGGTTGGCCTGTCCATTTTTTTTACCTTGTCTGTGGCTATAAATTTAATTATCCTTGTCCTAGAGTTATTTTACTTGACACTATTTTGACACTTGTCCAAAAACAGAAAGCGACCCTCCGGGGAGAGTCGCCGTAACTTACTCTTTAGCAATGATTTAAATGGTACCCCTGACAGGACTCGAACCTGTGACCAACGGATTAGGAATCCGCTACTCTATCCTCTGAGCTACAGGGGCCCATTGCCAATTTGAACGCAAAATATACACACCCAATCAGGCTGGGTCAAGCGCTTTGGCGATACTTACTATGCCCGCAAAAATTCTGGTTGTTCAAGGCGAAGAAGAAATCCGTGAGTTTGTTTCCGAAGCCTTCCAGCAGGCCGGCTATGCTGTGGTTGCACCCGTGGACAGCTATGTGGCCCTGGAGATGGCCCAGGAATCTGAATTTGACCTGGTTGCTCTTTCCGATCAGCTTCCCATCATTGATGGACCTGCTTTTCTGCGATTGTTGAAAGAGCGCCAACCCCACATCCCTGCCTTGCTGCTCTATCACCAACTCTCCAAACAGGGTCGGGAAAACTTTGAAACCCTCTCCGTCCAGGCCTTCCTCCAAATGCCCTTCCGGATTGAAGACATGCTCACAACCGTAGAAGAGTTAGTCCGTTCCTGATTGTCAATACTGGATCAACGAAAAGATCTCCTGTCCCTCCAGCTTTTTTCTTCCATCTAAAAACGCCAACTCGACCAGAAAAACAACGCCTTCAATATGCCCGCCCAAAGACGATACCAACCCACACGCCGCTTCCATTGTTCCGCCCGTAGCAAGCAAATCATCTACAAGCAACACATGCTGCCCGTCTTGAACAGCATCTTTGTGAATCTCAATCTGGTCGGTTCCATACTCCAGTTCATACGACATGGCAAGGGTTTCTGCCGGAAGTTTGCCGGGTTTGCGAATCGGCACAAAACCGGCGTTCAATTCCCTGGCCATCGCGGCCCCAAAAATAAATCCCCGGGACTCGATTCCGACCACCTGTTCAACCCCTTTGTCGCGAAAAGGGTCGGACATCTTCTGGATGGCCTCATCCAATGCCTCGGGGACCTGCAACAGCGTGGTAATATCTTTAAAGACAATCCCCGGTTTGGGAAAATCGGGGATATCCCGAATATACCGTGCAAGATCCTGGCTCACACACCCTCCTTTAACTTGATTTCTCGGCTCAATAACGAACCTCAAAAGCGATCTCCTGGCCCGTACAAGGACGCTTGCAGATCTGTACTTCTCGAACCCGAGCAGCAGAAGGCCCCTGTTTGAGTGCCTGAACAAATACATCCAACACCGCGGCATCCGCTTCCGCTTCTGCTCCCACCTCGCCGTCCGGCAGGTTTCGAACAAAGCCCACCACGCCAAGCCTGCGTGCTTCATGATACGCAAAATATCGAAACCCGACCCCTTGAACCCTCCCCCGGATTCGCAGGGAGACCCGTTTCAAATCCGACATTCAGGATTCTCCCTGCATCAGGGCCTCGCACAGGATTTCGGCAGGATGCTTTGCGTTTCGGCCTGTCCCGTGGGCAATCTGCTGTCGGCAAGACAGGCCGGCGGCCACGATTTCAACCTCCGAATCGGCTTCGCGCACAACCTTTAGAAGGCGGTCTTCGCCCACCTTCAGCGAGATATCGTAGTGTTCCCTTTCGTATCCAAATGACCCGGCCATTCCGCAACATCCCGACGCAATGGGCTCTGCCGAAAAGCCCGGGGGCAAATTGAGAGTCGCAAGCGAAGGCCCCATCCCCCAAAGGGCTTTCTGGTGACAATGTCCGTGGACCAGGATGTCTTTTTGAAGATCGCCAAATGGAATCTCCAATTCCCCGGTCTCCGAGAACTTCTGCACAAACTCTTCGAACAGGTAGACGCCCTCTGCCACCGCTTTTGCTCTGGGGTCATCTGTCAGTTCCAGATAATCGTCGCACAACATGGACACACAACTGGGTTCAAATCCAACAATCGGAATCCCCTTTTCTACATAGGGAAACAGGTTTGCCACATTCCATGCCAGATGATTTTTGACTTGCTCGATAAACCCACTCGAAAGCAAGGGCCTGCCGCAACACTTTTTTTTGGGCAAAATAACTTCGTATCCAGCCGCTTCGAATAGTTGGGTTGCCGCCATTCCAATATTCGGATAATTGTAGTTCAGATACGTATCGTGAAACAGCACCACCTGACGATTGCTCCGTTTCCCTTTCCGTTTGGCAAACCAGTCCGCGAAAGTTTTTCGGGCAAATGGGGGCAAAGATCGATTGGAGGCCATCCCCATCACCGACATAAAAAACCGGGTCAGGCTGCTGCCTGCAATCCAGTTGGAAAGGGGCGCAAAAAGGCAGCCCAAACGGTTCACCCATTCGATATTTCCAAACATCCATGCCCGTAACGGGCGTCTGTGTGCTTTGTAATAATGCGCCAAAAACTCGTATTTGATCTTGGCCATATCTACATTGGAAGGACATTCGGCTTTACACGCTTTGCACTCCAAACATAAATCCAGCACCTCAAACAGGCGCTTGTCCGTAAGTCCCCCTTCCCAATCTCCTGAAATTGCCGCTCGAAGCGCATTTGCTCGCCCCCGGGTAGAATGTTCTTCTTCCAGCGTGGCCATGTAGGAAGGGCACATGGTCCCTTCCAGTGTTTTCCGGCAGGCCCCCACCCCATTGCACATTTCGATGGCCCGATGGAAGCCCCCATCTGCAGAAAAGTCAAAATGGGTCTGGATATCGTCCGATTGATAGTCTGGCCCATAGCGCAGATTTTCTGTCATCAAAGGGGCATCCACGATTTTTCCTGGGTTCATCAAGCCCTTCGGATCAAATGCACGTTTCACCTCGCGAAAGGCGTTGTAAAGCCTGGTTCCGAAGATCTTTTCATTCCAGCAGCTGCGAACCAGTCCATCGCCATGTTCCCCGCTCATCGCCCCCCCGTATCGGATGACCAGATCCCGCACCTGTTCGGAAATAGACCGCATCTTTTCAATTTCATCGCCCTGCTTCAAATTAATCAGCGGCCGGATGTGCAACAACCCCACGCTGGCGTGTGCATAATAGCCTGCGGTGGTGTTGTGGGCCCGAACGATGTCTTCGAACTCCCGGATATAGTCGGGCAATTTTTCGGGCGACACGGCTGCGTCTTCCACAAAAGCGACGGGTTTCGTATCCCCTTTAATCCCCATGAGCAATCCCAGACCCGCTTTTCGCACATTCCAGATATTGTCCTGTTCCTCGGCCGATTCGGCACGCGTGCAGGCATATCCAAATCCCCTCTGTTGCAACAGGGTTTCCAATTCATCGAGTTTCCCCTTGAGCTCCGCAGGGGAGTCTCCATAATATTCAACCACCAGGATCGCCTCCGGATCTCCCTGAACCCAGGCCCGCTGGCTTGAAAGAGCCAGAGACCCCTTGGTCTGTTCCAGAATCATCTTATCAATCAGTTCGACAGCCGCCGGTCCGGTATCCAGAATGGGGGCCGTGGCTTCCATGGATTCGATCAGAGAGTGAAATTGCACCGCGCACACCACCTTGGCCTTGGGCAGCGGAACAACCTTGACTTTAGCAGCGACAACCGTGGCCAGAGTGCCTTCGGATCCAACAACCATGCGGCACAAATTGAAGGCCTGTTTTTTGACAAACGCATCCAGATTGTACCCTCCCACACGCCGCAGAATCTTGGGATAGCGGCGTTCAATTTCCGCTTCATTCTCCCGCGCAAGCCGAATCACCTCGCGATAGGCCTGCCCTTCAAGCGTATCCTGTCGCACTTTCTGCTGGACCTCGGTCTCATCCATGTCAAGAAACGTCGCTTCCGACCCATCTGCCAGGATCAGGTCCAACTCCAGCACATGGTCGATGGTTTTGCCATAAATCACCGAATGTGCGCCGGCCGAATTGTTGTTGATCATCCCCCCAACAGTTGCTCTGGAACTGGTGGCCACATCCGGGGCAAATTGCAAGTTGTGGGGCTTCAAAAAGGCATTCAACTCGTCTAAAACTACCCCGGGTTCCACCCGCACCCACCCGGCCTGTGCATTGAGCTCCAGGATGCGATTCATGTATTTGGACATATCCAGCACAATCCCCTTCCCAACAGTCTGCCCCGCCAGTCCGGTCCCCCCTCCTCTGGGTATCAAAGAGATGTCAAATTCATTGGCCAGTTGAACCACAGCCAAAACATCTTCCCGGTCTTTGGGCAAAACTACCCCAAGGGGTTTGATTTGATACATGCTGGCATCTGTGCTATACAGGATTCGGGAAGTGTGATCAAACCGTACCTCCCCTTTCACTGCTTGCTCCAACTTCTGGACCAACCCCTCCATAACATCTTCCCTTCTTTGGCTATTCACGGCGTTTTCGATATTTATTTTTGACCTGGTCAGAATCTGCGACCGACCAACCCTCGGTGGGCTTAAACTCCTTTTTTTTATTTCCTTTCACAGACTCTTTGGATTCGTCTACCTGTTCAAAAGAGAGCGATTGAAAGGTTCCATTTGTTTGCGTAGGAGCCGCAGAAGGCGGGCGGGATGGCTTAAAGACCTTTGGGCCTTGTTCCTTGTCCCGTTTTGGCTTCGCCTTTGTATGTGCCTGTGGCACCTTCTGCACATCCTCCGCCTCTCCAGCCTGGGGCCACTTTACCGGACGAACCGGTGCGTTGCCAGATTTCTGTTCCTCCCCCTTTTGTTTGATCCGCTCCCATTGAACAGGCTGAACTCCAGTCCGATCCTGACGGGAAGGCCCGTTTGCAATCACGTTCTGGATTTTGGCGTCCAGCTCTCCAGCGCTGATCGGCAGTTCGATCACACTGGCGATTCTGGATGCTTCGATCTGTTTTCGTGTAAGCTCCCCGAGTTCGCCTGTGGAGTGGACCAGAAACGGAATAGAAGCCGTTTTGGGATTTTGCTGTAACACCCTGGGAAAAGCATATTCATTGTGGATAAAAAGCAACGCATTAATCATAATCATATCTGGAAGCTTGCCCACAGCAGCACGAGCACCGGCCACACACCCATCCTCCATCCAAACAGTATGTGCCGTTCGATACTTCAAAAGCCCGCCCAAAGATCGCTTGTGGTCGGGGTTGCTATCGATCATGAGGATATTGGCCATGTCTTTCCCCGTTCAAAGCCTATCGCTCTCTGTCTTCGGCAATCTGTTTTTTCAAAATCTGTCCCAATCGATTTCTTGCCTGGCGTTTGATCTTCGCATCCTGGTCAAATGCAAGCACCTGCAAAGCCACCTGGGTCGTATTGGCATTTTCCACAACCCCCCGACGCACTTCGACCTCACTGTCTTCCGCCAGCCGCCTCAACCCCGGTCCTGGCATGTTTTTGTGTGCCCCGGCTCGTTTCCGCACTTCAATACTACTATCGAAAACCAGGCCCAACAACAAAGCGGGAGAAGCCCCCGTATTGGCCGCTGTTGCAATTCGGAATGCCTCATCCCTTTCTACCGAAAAGCGGTCCATCACATCTCCGGGCGTGTTCGGGTTTCCCGCAACCGTCAGCCGGACACTTCGTTCTTCGTCTTCCGAGAGAATTTCAAGCATCACAAGAGGGGTATTCGGGTTTCCCGCTACTTTGCGACGCACCGTAACGGAGACGTCGGATGCCAGATTTCTCAAGACCTCTGGCGAAACCTTGGGGTTGGCCGCCAACCCCAACCGAACAATCTCGGCATAATCAATTGCAAGCCGAAGCATTGCACTGTCGGGAATGTTGGCATTCATCGCCACGGCCCAGCGAACCGTCTCGTTGGGGTCTTGCGACAACATATTCAGGGCCTGGGACGGTGTAACAGGGTTGAAGGCAACCACAAAACGTACTCCCGAATCTTCGTCGTGTGCCAGGCGCATTAAAATTCGCGGATTGTTTGTGTGCCCTGCACGCCATTTCTGTTCCTCGTTCAATTCCCTGGCCTGTTGGAGCAGGCGTATAAATTCTCGGTCATCGACCTCAGTAGAGTCCGCTCCCTGCTGGGCAAAACTGATCTGTGCAGATCCCAATAAGCAGATGAGCACGCAAACCCGGACCCCAAAGCTTCGAAAGACTTGCATCCTTTTCATATGCGTAACCAGACACAAAACAATAAAGACAAGTCGAGAAATTACTATATCTTACCTACAAATATACACACTCCTTTTATCCGGGTCAAGGAGCGTATTCCCAAGCCATAAGATAAGCATAAAACAGGCATCCATGCAATATCGAGCTCAACCGCCTTCAGCGCCTTTTCCGTCGCACGATCTGCACCCAAATTGCTAACTGCCCTATGTGATGGCATGGGCGGCTTTTTCGACCCCCAACAGATCCTGCTCCGGCATCGCCTGCTCCATCTGGGGCATCCGATCTGGACTCGATTCCAAAAAAATTGTCGCCAACTCTTTCCATAGCTCCTCATCGCCGCCCAACCGCTCCAAAACCTCGGACCAATCCATGCCCCCGGAAGACGCCATTGAAACGCCTTGACTTCCCTTCCGCACGAGCTTACCATAATCAAATATGCTCTAAATCACACTTTCGAAAGGTTTTTCTATGTCGGAACAACTGGCAATCCATGACGGCACTCCGGTTCGATCAACCGATCAGAAACCCTGGCCGGTCTGGCCATTAAGCACCGAAGAAGAATGGGAAAAAGAAATTGCACCTTCTCTCAAGTCCGTTTATCTGGAAAAACGAGAAGGCCTGCCCGGCATCCAGGGGGAGGCATTTGGTCAGGCCTTTGCGGCCTATTCGGATGCCCGCTATGGGGTCATCATGCCCCACGGAACCGATGCGATTGCTGCGGCCTGTGCCGGGGCGCTCGATTTGGACGGAATTGGCGAAGGGGGCGAAGTGATTATTCCCAACTATACCTTCATCGCCACGGCAAGTGCCCCCCTTTCGGTGCGCTGTTCGCTCGCCCTGGTGGACATCGACCCCGTCAGTTTTACGATGTCTCCCGAAGCCGTCGAGTCCGCGTTGACAGAAAACACGGTGGCCCTGTTACCGGTTCATCTGGGCGGCCACCCCGCCGAAATGGACGCGTTAAACGCCATTGCTCAGAAACACGGATTGATCGTCATTGAAGACTGTGCACAGGCCCATGGCGCCGAATACAACGGCAAAAAAGTTGGCTCAATCGGGCATGTGGGCGCATTCAGCTTTCAGTCCAGCAAAAACCTGACCTCCGGTGAAGGCGGCTGTTTGCTCACCAACGATCCGGACATTCGGGATCGGGCCCATGCCTTTAAAGATGTGGGACGCAGGCCAGGGGGAGAACGCTGGGAATATCCGAGACTGGGCTGGAACTATCGAACCTCAGAATATCTGGCTGCCATCCTCCTGTCCAGACTCACAAATCTAGAAGACCAGACCAAACACCGCAACCAGAATGCGGCCTCTCTAACGCGAGGCTTACAAAGCCTGGGCGGCCTGAAGCCCCCCGAATGGCACCCCTGGGTGACCCAACACGGGTATCACCTGTATATGATGCTGTATGATCCAGAGGCATTTGGCGGCCAGTCCCGCGACACCTTCATCCGGGCCCTCCAGGCAGAAGGCATTCCGTGCACACCAGGATATCAGAGACCGCTGACCGATGAAGGAGGTTTGAAAACCATTGCAGACAAATACCCCCATCTCATCCGTCGCCTGCCCTGCCCCCATGTAGAATATACCTGCGAACACAGCGTCTGGTTCACGCAAAACATCCTGCTGGGGTCTCAGGAAGACATGAACGATATTCTTACTGCAATCGACAAGATCAAAACGGCCTTCTCTTCGGGAATATAAGCGGAAAGCGGGGGGAAATCACGCAGAATAAGCATTATTGCAACGCTTTTTCCTCCGGACCGGCGTTCATGTCGGGCTTTTTTTCATTGCCCTCCCTTGCCGGGATGGCATAATTTTCTTTTTTTTAAGGAAACACCTGGAGAAAGTCGATGGATTTTTTAAAAACACACCTCCGCCTCATCCTCATCGCAACATGCCTGCTCGGGCTGGTCGGGCTTGGCGGTTTTTACCTGGGTCGGTCTGGCCAACAACAGCATTCCGACCCAACCGCTTCGGGAACCGCTCATGCTGCCCATAAGGATTCCCATCTGAAAAATGCCGACGGAACGTGGAAATACACCAACCAACTCATCAAAGAATCCAGCCCCTATCTCCTCTTGCATGCGCACAACCCCGTAGACTGGAACCCCTGGAACCAGGCCGCACTGGATCGGGCAAAAGCGGAAAACAAACCCATCTTTCTTTCCGTGGGGTATTCCACCTGTTACTGGTGCCATGTGATGGAACGAAAGGTTTTCTCGGATCCCGATATTGCTGCTTTAATGAACCAGTGGTTTGTCAACATCAAGGTGGATCGAGAAGAAAGGCCGGACCTCGACGAAATCTATATGACGGCCACCCAACTCATCACGGGCCACGGCGGTTGGCCCAATTCGGTATTCTTGACCCCCGACCTCAGGCCCTTTTTTGCAGGCACCTACTTTCCCCCCGAAGACATGCAGGGCCGACCTGGCTTTCCCCGCGTCCTTCAGGCCATTCACACGGCCTGGCAAGAAAGGCGTTCGGATTTGGAAACCCAGGCCGACCAACTGGCCAAGATGATCCAAAAAATCCAGGGAAATCCCTCGGAAAAGGCAACAGACCTGTCCTGGGAGTTAATCCAGGCTGCACTGGACCACCTCACCTCGCGCTATGATTCTGAAAACGGCGGGTTCAGCAAAGCCCCCAAATTTCCTCCCGACCACGCCCTGATGTTGCTGCTCGCAGAATACCGGCGAACGGGAGACCTCGAATTGCTCCAACGGGTCACCCACACGCTGAACAAAATGGCTGAGGGAGGCATCCGCGATCATTTGGGAGGCGGCTTTCACCGATATGCGACCGATGCCCGCTGGCTGGTGCCCCATTTTGAAAAAATGCTCTACAATCAAGCCCAGTTGGCCGATGTCTACTTAGAAGCATTTGAGATTACAAAAACCCAACGCTATCGAGAAGTTGTAGAAGAAATTTTTCAGTATGTGGCAAGGGAAATGACCCACCCGCAAGGCCCCTTCTATTCTGCCCTGGATGCAGAAACCCATGCCGAAGAAGGGGCCTATTATGTCTGGACGGAGGGAGACATTCGGCATCATCTGGGTGCAGATGCCGACCTTTTTTTCTCTGCCTACACCCTGGCGCCCATGCCCGAAGGGGAAGGACAGGTTCTTCACCTTGCTCCAGATCCCCCTTCCATTTCTGTCCAAGACCGACTCCCTGAATGGAAAGAGAAACTTCTCCACACCCGTGAGCAACGCGAAAAACCCTTCTTGGACGACAAGATTATCGTGGCCTGGAATGGCCTGATGATCGGTGCACTTGCAAAAGGTGCCCAAATCCTGGACAACCCCAACTACTTGAATGCCGCCCAGCTTGCTGCCGATTTCCTTTTAAAATACCTGGTGGATCAGCAGGGCAATCTAAAGCGGATCTATCGACTCGGGCAGGCCAGACAAGAGGGCTACCAGGAAGATTATGCCTTCCTCACCCACGGATTGCTGCGCCTCTATCAAGCTTCGCACAACCCCTACTATCTCGAGCAATCACAGAAACTCACCGCTCGAATGCAAGCGCTTTTTTCCGATCCCGGTCAAGGTGGATTCTTTTTTTCCACGCCCAACCAGGATCTGATTGCGCGCAGCAAAAGCCCGCACGACTCTGCTATTCCATCCGGAAACGCTGTCGCAATCCACGCCCTGTTAACCTTGTTTGAAACAACCGGCAGCGCCGATTATCTCCAACAGGCCCGAGAAACCCTTCGTGCCTTCTCCACACCTGCCCAGAACACCCCCGGCGCCTTTCTGCATCTCATCCACGGCGCCCAACGATATCTGGAGCACCACTCCATTCATGCCCAACAGCTTGCCGAACAGCCCCGGCATCCGGTTGTAGAAACGAAGCTCACAATCTCTTCGGTTTCCCAAACCGCCCTCGAAGCCACCCTCCACTTGACCATCCAGAAAGGCTGGCACATCAACGCCAACCCTGCATCGGAGGAACTTCTCATACCAACCTCTTTAACCCTCACCGATTCCACCGGTGTCGCACTTTCGTCCATTCAATACCCTGCTCCACAGCATCTACAATTCGACTACGCGGACACCCCCCTTGGTGTGTATGTGGGTGCTGTTGCAATTCCATTTACATTGGCCTCTTCCACCCGGTCCTTGCCCGATACCCTTGTTCTGGAACTGACCTATCAGCCCTGCGATGACGCCAGGTGTCTGCCGCCAATCACCACATCCATCCCTGTCGACCTTTCTGGAAGGCGACCATGAAACAGGTCTTAATTTTGTGTACTGCTAACTCCTGTCGAAGTCAAATGGCCGAGGGATTTCTAAATGCCCTGGGGGAAAATCGCTTTCAGGTTTTCAGTGCAGGCACACATCCCTCAGCAGTAAACCCCCTGGCCATCCAGGCAATGGCAGAAACAAACATCGACATTTCCGGACATTCGTCCGATGGAATCGATGCCTACGCCAAGCATTCTTTTGACGACGTGATTAGCGTCTGCGACCGGGGAAAATGTCCCGTGTTTCCGGCAAAAACCCAGATGATTCACTGGAGCTTTGATGACCCTGCCGAGGCACAGGGCACCGAAGCCGAACAGATGCTTGTATTCAGGCGGGTCCGAGACAAGATTCGATCCAAAATCGAATCCTATATCAAAAATCATACCGAGTAGAAACCTGACCAAACAAAAAAACGGGGGCTGAGTAAAAAAAATCAGCTCCCGTTTTCTTTGAGGATTCTACTTCAACAGCATCCGCCGCCGCCATAGTGGTAGGTCGAGTCGGTCACAAAAATATCGTCTCGCTCCAGGTCGGCAAACCATCCAGCAGTCTTGTCGCACACAGCCAGAGGAACGTCAGGCATCACCACATGCCCTTTTCCATCGTCCCAATATTCCTCATCCCCGGTGTAAAACACCGTTCGCCCCGTAAATACACACGGACCGTCCGAAGGAACCGGATCGTTAAAGGCAGCTATTTCGACGGTTTCGAGCAAAATATCATCTTCCAGATCATATCGACGGGCATCCAGCACCCGGTAGGGACGCCGAGCCCGAATCTCGACCGTCCCAAATCCAACCCCCGTTACAAAGCCCACATATTCGTCCAGAGGAACTGCGCCGGAAAGACACATAGCACGCAACCGTTCATCTTGCCGCAAAAACTCGGGAATGGGCTGATCACATACAGGATCGGAGATCACCAGGGCTCCTCCAGGTCGCAACACCCGGCGGGTTTCCGACAGGGCCTGCCGCAAATCGTCTGCCACAAAAATATTGAACAGACAGTTCTGTGCCGCCAGGTCAACCGAACCATCCGGAACCGGCAAATCCAGGGCATCGCCCTCCAGGAGGGTCACAAAATCCGGTTCAAACCAGGGATTGAGTTCGGCCGCAATTTCAAAGTTCTCCCTCGCCTTTTCCAGCATCTCGGGCACGCTGTCCACGGCAATCACCGAACCCGGCCGACGCGTAAAATAGGCAAATTGCAACGCCTCCATCCCACCGCCCACCCCCACATAGGCAACCGTCGAATCGGGCTTCAAGTCGCGAAGGTGCACCGTTGTGCCACAACCATAATTCATTTCCAACATTTCTTTCGGAATTTCCAGACCAGGAAGCGCATACGGCATACTGGATGTACAGCAGAGTGCCTCCTGTGGCTCCAAAGCGGCTTCCCGATACAGACTGCGGGTGGCCTCCAGATAGGAATTCATAAAACCTCCAAAATTTCATCCCCGGTGAACAGTCCAACTCTCTACAGAATTTCCCGTACAAGTTCAAGAAGCTTGTCCAAATTGGCCCCCCCCAGATGAACCCGAATCGCCCGCCGTCCGTTGCTGGATAAGGCTTTGGCATCGCCCAGGGCCTGGGCGGCTTTCATAATTCCAAAAGAAAGGTTCTTACCCGGAATCTGAAAATCGTCGGGGTCATCTGCGGTAATCTGCAGAAAAACCCCGTTGTTGGCACCCCCTTTGTGCAACTGTCCGGTCGAATGCAAAAACCGGGGGCCAAAACCCACTGTTGTGGCCACCCCAAGCGCATCTCGGAGATAGGTTCGCAATTCCTGAAGTTGACCCTGGGCCTCGTCGTTCCTATCCAGATAGGCACACAAAGCCACATAATCGGATGTCGAAACACGCCCAAAGTGTGCTTTCAAAAGCCTTCCCAGATCCCCTCCGGAACCCAAAGCCCGGGCATTGTCCGCATCGGCAAAAACCTGTATTTCACCCGACACCAACACGGGCTCTGCTTCGGGCAATTTCCCCTTTGCCTCATATTCGGCAGTCAGATTCGTCGTAAAATCTTTGCTTTCCTGCACATTGGGCTGGTCAAATGGGTTGATCCCCAAAATAGAACCGGCAACAACTGTTGCAACCTCCCATCTGAAAAACTCAGCGCCAATAGAAAGAACGTCCGGTACGTCAATCTGCACCACTGGATACCCAGCGGCTTTCAGGGCATCCACCCCACGGTCCTGTTCTGGATCTGCCTTGTCTTGCAGCCGGACATACACAAACACCCGGTCCTCTCCGTAGCCTTCCGGCTCGCAAAGAGGCTCATTTTCAACCGGAACCAACCCCTTGCCCTCTTTTCCGGTGCTTTCCGCCACCAGCTGCTCCAGCCATGCACCCAAATCCCAAAACGGAGGGGATGCAACAAGCGTCACCTTATCCCGTCCGGCCTCTGCAAGCGTTCCCAGAATCGCCCCAAGTGCGACACCCGGATTTTCGTCTCGATCTTTCCCACACCTCAACACCATATCTTTCGCCCGCCCCAGGACTTCTCGGATGTCCACCCCCATCAAAGCGCCCGGTACCATCCCAAAATGTGAAAGCGCCGAAAACCGCCCTCCAATCTCAGGCATTCCCTCAAAAATGCGCCGAAATTCATGGGCCTCGGCAAACGCCTGGAGCGCAGAACCCGGATCGGTAATCGCCACAAATCGGTCCCCTGGTGCCCTGCCCAATACACGCTGAATCTCGTCCCAGAAGTAGGCCAGAAACGCATAGGGCTCGGCCGTCGTACCCGATTTACTGGCCACAACACAGAGTGTTTTTCCCAAATTCACCCGGTCTCGAAACCGTTTCACCTGGCTGGGCACCGTCGAATCCAGGACATGCAGTTCGGGAAACCCGGACACCTTTCCAAAGGTCATCCGGAACACTTCTGGACAAAGACTGCTGCCACCCATGCCCAGAAGCAACACATCTTCGATCCCTGCCTCGGCCACCTCTTGTGCAAATTCCTCAAGCCCGTCTACACAAGCCAGCATCGGATCTACAATATCCAACCAACCCAGCCAATCGGCTTCGTCGGCACCGGACCAGAGCCCAGGATCGCGCTGCCAAAGACGCCGGACCTTTTCATCCCAGCCTCTCAGCGTCTCCTCAACCTGCGCTTCATATTCTCCCAATGTCCAGCTTGTATCCAGAACCCCGGCCACAAAAATGTCCTTTCCGCTAGCCCTT
>JAPUJS010000650.1 GCA_027296045.1 bacterium
TGTTTCGAAAAGAAGCATGGATAACCCAAACCCACTTGTAAGGGTAATACAAATACTTACTCCTACAATCCCCAGGGATGTGCCGAGGGGATATATGATTAAGGCCATAAGTAAGAGCTGTAAGCCTGCAAACCTGGCCAACTTATTCGGCAGACCCAGCGCCTGGAGAAAAGAGACAAGTGTGGTACTGAGGGCACGGGTGAGACCAAAAATGCAAAGAACACACATGGCCGGTAGAGCAGGCAACCATTTTTCCCCATAAGCAATCTGTATAATCTGCGGGGCGCCCACGAGCAGAGCACCTGAAAGAGGAAAGGCGAGCAGGGCCATCATTTCAACCACGGCCTTAAATATAGACTTCGTCTGTGTGCTGTCCTGTCGGATCTTTGAAAACAGGGGAAAGGTGATCCTGGCGGCAACCTGGGATATGATTGTACCCGGGAGGCTGGCAAGGGCAAAGGCCATCACATAAAACCCCAGGGCTTTTTTACCCAGGACACGGCCTACAAAGATATCGTCGGCCTGCATGGTCAGATAGATAATAATATTGAGAACAATGATGTGTCGGCCATAACTCATCAGTTCCCGGGCCACGGAACGATTGAATCCAAACCGGGGACGCTGAAGCGCAAATATATAAGACCCGATCATTTGCGTGAGGGCGCCAGCCAGACGGCCGATGACCAGCCCCCAAATACTTCGTAACTGAAAACAAGCGACCAGGGTCACGACAAAGCTGACGCTGTAGATGAGCAACCTGGAGTACGCATGCCGCTTGAACTGCAGGTCTTTGCGTAAGCCAACAATCCAGATGTTGCCGAAACTTTCAATGAGGAAGGCAAAGGCCAGAACGCGAATGAGTGCAACGACTTTGTCTTCGCGAAAGAAAAGACCCGCCCAGGGAGCGCCGATCCAGAGGGCTGCAAACAACAAGAGGCCCCGAAAAATGGTGAGGATCCACGCTGCATTGGCGGCTTCCTGATCCAATTCTTTGCGGTGGATCAGCGCGGCCTGCAGCCCCGATTGGGTGAAGGTGTTCATCAGCTCTAAGGCGACAGATGCCATTCCCATGAGCCCAAAATCTTCTGGAAACAGAAGTCTGGCAACAACGACATTTTGAAGAAAGGAAAGGGTCCGACCCACCCAATTTGAAAACACCACCCAGAGTCCACCCTGAAGGCTTTTCTCAACAATTTGTTCCGTTTTTAAGGGAGACTCTGAATTTGTGCTTGCCGAATACATGATGGATACAGACCGTTGATCAACAGCTATGAGGGAAAAAACTGCTGCTAAACATCACGAGAAAAACGGCTGTTGCCGTAGAGGGGACCAACCCGCCTTATGGAAGGACGCTGACTGGACGGTGTCTGGTCTGTTTCGGCTTCTTCCTCCCTTTCCAGGGCCGGCACACCAATCACGATTCCGGCCAGAATGCAGAAGGGTTCCATGATGCGCACGATAATAAAGGTGTTGGTCATGGTTGCATGAAATATCATGGCAATGACGCCTACAAGAAAGCCAAGTGAAACACCACGGAACAGGGGGTCTTTGGTATTTTTGTATCCGTCCCAGGTTAGACGGATCAGTTTCCAGAGAAACATAAGGAATGCCGCCAGGCCGATCAGGCCGGTTTCTACAGCAATCTTGAAGTACTGTGCATCGATAAACCGCCAGCCGGTGACGCCCCAGCCCAGAAATGGATGGGCCGGTATGGCTTCGAGGGCATTGAGCCACGACCGGATGCGGGCAGACGAGGACGTATCGAAGGTCATACCGCCCAAGCTTTCCTGCTGGGCGCGAGCCCACTTGGATTCTTGCTTCTCGGTGGTATATGAGATGCGCTCCGTGACGGCATCGGGCATCAGCCAGGGGGCCACCAGAAAGCCGACCAGGACGATGCCGGTCATGATGATCTTTTTATCACTCAAGATCCAGAAGGCCAGGAACACGGGAACCGCAGCCAGCCAGGTGGCTCTGGACAGGGTAAACAGGATGGGAATAAACATCAGTAACATCAGGAGATATAACAGGACTCGGTGGGAAAATTTGGTCACAGCCCCTCTGTAGAGCAGGAGTCCGCCGACAACAGAAGTGATCAGTAAGAGATAGCCCCCCAGCGTGTTGGGCTCGCCGGATTCGCCTTCAAAGGGGGCTGCAACACGGCCTCCAGCAGGAATCTGCGCAATGGCGACCAGGCATACGATGGTGGCGGTGATGAGGATGGCGATCAAATAGCCTTTGGCCTGTTTTTTATTCTCCAGGTTGTTAATGATCATGAAATAAACAATGAAGTATTCGAAGTATTTCAGGACAAAGAAAAAACCGGTAAGCGGGTTGACCCTTTCGAAGAGGACGCCGACCCCTGTCGATATCACGCATATGATCATGTAAATCGAGATATAGCGGTTTAGCGGCGTATAAGAAAAAAGCCCGACTTCTTGATACATAGCGGCTTTGGTCAACTGACTGAATCCAATGACCAAAAGCAGAAAATCGTCCAAACGCACGGTAAGACCGCTTCCCGAAGTCGTCCGGCTTCCAAACTCTGGAGAAAGCAGGGTGGCAAAGATGAGGATATAGGTTGCAAACTGGACGTTGGCAAAGCTTAAAATAAAGACCACCACCCCCAGCACAATTCCCAAACTGATGGTGAAACTCACCCGGGTCATCATGACACCGATCAGGGGAACGATCATGAGGAGGGCGACCATGACCCCTATGTTTATGGAGGAGGTTTGAATTCGAGAGTTCATTCTGCGCTCAAAAGTGGTTTATTTCAACCAGGCACGGTCCCAGATTCAACCGTCAAAATGTCTTGAAATTTAATATAAAATAACCATTTGAACAAATATTTTATTGATTTTTGGGCGGAGATGTCAAGAAGCTACAGGGGAATTGTGCAATAAATATGCCAAACCCTTGGATAGAGCCTGTAGCCTTGAATTGCGTAAATAAATTTGTCGAATCAGGGGTGTTTTTGAGAAGCCAAGAGAGAATTTTCGGGAGGATCTTTCTTCACGATTTTGGTCAGCATCTGGGGGGGGGTAGAGAGTGTTAGCACGCCCGTGTAATTTGCCAGGCGCTTGTGTTTGAGCTCTTGGGCAGCTTGAAGGGCTTCTTGACGTGAGGAATAGCGTCCGACCAGGACCCGGTAAAATAGACCCTTTGTGGGGATATTGACTTGCTTGATCGTGACCGGGTAATTTTTCTGACGAAGGGTTTTGGCTTCGCGTTGGGCCAAAGATTGAATCATATGCGACGCGGTGTGGACAGCATAGAAACGATCTGTTTAAAAAGTGACCGGTTGCCATTTTACAGGGGGCTTTGTAGACACACCTGGACCCCGGCGCTTTGGAGGCGAGGGAAGTGTCTCCATGCCCAGTATGGGCTGGGGGGGCGGTCGATGGAGGTTTTGGCCTATCAAATTTTCTTTTTCTTGCGGGGCCGGTTTCTCTTCTTCGACAGGCGGCGAGTTTTCGGGGACCGTCTGGGTGGGTTGGGGTGCTTCCACAGGCTGTCGCGCCGAAAGGTCGAGAATTTCGAGCTGCCAGAGCAGCCCTGCGGCGAGGAATACGACCAGGAAGATCCAGAAGAAAATTTGGAGCAGCCGATCGGAGAGGTCGCTTCCTTCCTCGTATTCGTCCTCTTCGGATTGGGACCCGGGAAGTCGGAGCCGTTCCTGGATTTGCTCCAGGTAGGGTTGTGCCCTGGTTTTGAGGTTTTCCCAGGCCGCCAGTGTCTGACGCTTGGTCCGATTAAAGTAGCGGACGACAGGGTTGAGGTGTTCTTCCTGGTCTTGTTCAAGACCATAGCTGTAATAGGCGTAATAGCGCAAATCTTTGAAGTCTTCGCTTATGTCTCCGCGAAGGCCGTTGATGATCACGCCCAGGGTCTGAACGCCCACGTTGTCGAGCTGAAGTTTGGCCCGTCGGAGTGCGCCCCTCGAAACAGACCCGATTTTGTAAACCATCAGAATGCCGTCCATTTTGGTGCCCAGCACCGTAGCGTCGGTGGCCTGTAGGACCGGGGGAGAGTCGAAAAGAACGACGTCGTAGACTTCCCTCACTTCGTCAATGAATTCCGACATGTGCTTGGAATCGGTGATTTCTGCCGGGTTGGGGGGGATTACCCCGCTGGTCAGGATGTTGAGGTTGTCCATCCCGGCCGTCATCATAATATCTTCTATCCCGAGATCTCCGACCATGATGTCGGTGACGGTACGCACCACTTCGCGCCAGGTGTAATTTCCCAAAATGACATCGGTGACGCCGGGTTCCCGGTCCAGACCGAAAATCCGGTTGAGGGTCGGTCGGCGGAGGTCTCCGTCGACCAGGAGGACCCGGTTGCCGGCCTGGGCAAGGGCAATGGCGAGATTGGCAATGGTGGTACTTTTCCCCTCCTGGTGAGAGGCACTGGTCATGGAGATTACCTTGGCGCCTTTTTCTAGATTGGCAAATTGAATATTGGTTCGCAGCGCCCGATAGGATTCGGCCAGGGTGGATTGGGGTTCAAAATGGGTCGCCAGCCGGAGGCGTTTTTCCAGGGATGCTTCGTCGGCGTCTGAATGAGCCCCATGGGCTTCCCGCAGGGTATCGATATCGTATTGGGGGATAATGCCAACGACAGGTACTTCCAGATATTCTTCGACGTCTTCAATCGTGCCAATAGAGGTGTCCAGCGTTTCGGCGATAAAAGCGGACACCAGTCCGATGATCAGACCAAGAAGTGCACCGACCCCCGCGACGGTGGAGGGGGTGGAGGGGTTGATAGGGCTTTTGGGCAGCAGGGGTTTTTGCAGGATGGTGACTTCGTGTACTTCTTCGGCTTGTGCGATCAGAGAAAGTTGATACTGCTCTTCAATGGCTTCCATCAAGGTGCCCTGAATACTGACCATGCGATACAATTTATTCATCTCGATGCCGCGTGCCGGGAGTTCGCGGAATTTGGCCTGCAGGCTGTCCACATTGTCCTGTTGGGCCTCGAATCGTTTGGTCAGAACCTCCCGCTGGTTGGCCAGGGCATCGACCATGTGTTTAATCAGGTTTTTTTTCTGGTGGTCCAGTTCAACAATCTCGGGGTGCACCTCTGTCAGGGAGATGAGGAGCCGGTTGCGATCCTGGTTTAGGAATTGAAGCTGGTCGCTCAATCGCAAAAAAGAGCCCCCGGCTTCTTCGGGCGGGAAACTGGACAGCGTGCCTTCAGATACGGTCCCCGAAGCTTTTTGTTCGTCAAGCAGCTTGGTAATATTGCCAATGAGCTTTTTGTAGCTTGCCACCTCCAGCTGGGCCCTATCCAGACGGCCCAGGATAGAACCGGTTTCGGCTTCCACCGAGATCAGTTCATATTTTGTCTGGAAGTTTTTCAAACGTTCCTGGGCCACTTCGAGGCTGTCGGCAACCTGTCTGCGTCGTGCTTCGATGGTTTCCCGCGAGCTTCGGGATTCGAAATTGCGGGATTCGAAATTATATTCCCGGTATTCCTGGGCCGTGACCAGGGCAATATCCTTGGCCATAAACGGGTCATGGTGGGTGATGGTGATGGAGATAATATCGGTGAGGCCGTCTACGGAGGTTTGAATCATCGGCTGCAGGTCCAAAATGGCCTGGGTTCGCTCTTCGTCGGTTGCCGTTGTTGTATCCACTCTTCCCAGTCGGTGTGCAACTCGCTCCACCACGCCATAGCCCGTGATCACAGCCTCCTGGGTTGCCAGATCGTCACTGCCTCCAGTGAGGGCGCTCACGTAGGCCTCTTGCGCCGACTGGCTGCGTTCGTACTGGATCTTGGCGGTTGTCCGATATCGGGGTGTGGGTTTGGAGATGAGGGCCGTGGCGAAGCTGGTGAGCCCCAGCATAATGGTGGCGAAAATCACAATCACCTTGCGCTTTCGCAAGATGCGCCAGTAATCCCTCAGGGTGACGTCATATTGTGGCATGGTTTTAGAAACAACGATGCCATAAAAAACAAAGGTCGTCTTTTATGGACAATTGTGTAGGGTTAAATAATTTTTTTTACGATAAACGGAATTATGGGTCCGAAGAAACCGCCGGTTTTTGTCGCCTGCGCAGATTTTGCTGAACTTGATTGATAACCTGCTGCTCCTGGGCAAGGGTCGAAACGGTCCCTACACCAACTCCTGCTCCTGTGGGGGTGGTAAGCCCAACGGTTTGTGCCCCGCCTGGACTGTTGATGTCCCAGCCGGAGACGGTCAGGAGGGGCGTGGTTGTGATCAGACCACCAAAGTTAATCAGAGGTTGAAGTTCACTGATCAGGTTCGCCAAATCGACCATGTGGCCGGATGGCACCACGACAATATCGCCGTCTTCCAGGCCCACGTTCTGGGTAAGGTCCCCTCTGAGAATGAGTTCGGCATCGACGGTGATGATTTCAGGGTTGTTGGGGTCAGACATGCGAATGATACGGATGCGGTTGGCCGCAGCATCTGTCGTAAATCCTCGGGCTGTGGCAATGACTTCGAGCATGTTGCTTTTGGAAGATAGATTGACGATACCTGGACTTTGCACTTCGCCCAGAATGGTCACCCGGCGGTCGGCCAGGGCGACCCCGGTCACACGGAGCACGTCTCCGTGTTCTAAGACGACATTTGAACTGTTATCCCCCCGAGAGATTGCCTTCTGCAGGTTTAAAATATAGGTACGGTTGCTGCGAATCAAGGTTACTGCATCCAGCCTTGCATCGGCAGTGGGGCCCCCAGCCAGCATGATTTGCTCCATTGCGGTGATCCGACCTTTCAGGGGATAGATCCCGGGACCGAGGTTCCGGCCTGAAAATGTGCCCACCTGAAGGTTGATGGATCCAAAAATGGAGACACTTTTGCTGCCATACTCTTTTATGAAGACCTGAAGCTTCGGGCTTTTGACATACACAGCGAGGGCAGAGGATAAAGAGTCGGCTGCTTCGGAAAGGGCAAGGCCGACAATGGGAAGGGCATGAACGACATCAAAGGAGACTGTGCCATCGGGCAGGACGCGGGCGCTTTCGGTTATCCGGATTCCGGCAGCCGCAGAGATAATTTCCAGAACATCTCCCGGACCCACCACATATTCCGGAAATCCATTGATGACTTTAAAGGGCAGGTTGGCCAGATTGGATGGAATGGGATTTCCCTTATCGTCAAGCGTCGGGGGCAATTCTGCTGGTGGTGCCACAGCACGCTGGGCCTGGAGGGATTGGAGAAAAACGGCCAGGCAGAACAGGGAGATGCAAGCGAATTGGATGATGCTTCGAGTCATATTCAATGCCCCTTTCTTGAATAGAATAGTCCTTTATTGTTTATAATATGTAAATTTTGGGGCAAAGTCAATGGATTTTTAAACAATAATAGACAAAAATAGACAGATTAAAAGAGGAAAAATAGAGGGTTGCGTTGATTTTTATTATTTGTCGGCAGGCTAGAAAAAACTGGAAGGAGAAGACAGGCGGTCCGCTAGACAGGACGTGTTGATCGGGGCAAACAGGGGATTTTCATGGTTATTTTCTGCGGGTTTGATTAATTTGCTCCCGGGTTTTGGTGAGCAGACTGTCCACCTGGGCCTGGGTTTGACGATTTTTTGCTCGCCGGCGTTCAATGCGTTCCATGGCCAGACGACGGTCCAGAAAGGCCCCGCCACCATAGCCCAGAAGGGCCATGCCGGCGGTTCCACCAGCCAGGGTTGTCCAGAATGCAAACTGGGCCAGGGTGGGGCGGTGAACGGACAGGTCTGTGTTGGAAGGGGAAATACGGTCCTGGACCCAGGTCGCCGTTAAAAAACTGAGCCCCAATCCCAAAAGTCCCACATTCATCAAATAATTTCGCTTGTGCCTGGTCCGTGCATTGACCCGAATTTCCTCGCTGGATATAAATTTTCTCTGACTGTCCAGGGTACCCGCTGCTTTTACCTGGACCACATCTTTCCAGAGAATGGTTGTACCGAATTTCTCTGTTTTTACCGGACTTTTTTTACTGATTTGGGTAGGCGTACGGATGACTACTACCGCCCGGTCCAGATAGACGATTCGACCGGAATGTGTGGTGCCGTCCTGGGTGACAATTTTTACTCCGTCCCCGATTCGAAGTTTTTCCGGGAAAGGGGCACGGAGTATGACATTTTGGGTGCAACTGACAAAAAGCAGCAGGAAGCTAAGAGCAGCGGCGAGTGTTTTCAGGCCTGGAGGTTGATAGCGGTCCATGGGTATAAACCTATTAAAAATAAAAATTTGAAGTTTTTTTTCGCAGATGCCAACAGAGCGTCAGGAGGTACAGGCTACCAAGGACTACCATTTGAAGGGCACGAAACGGGTACGAGAGCCAGAAAATATTCAGGTTTTTTATTCATGTAATTTGTGATAAA
>JAPUJS010000651.1 GCA_027296045.1 bacterium
AAACCTTGGTCAACAGCACATTTACTTTGACCGAACCATCAATCCCGGCATAACCACCACTATCGGGAGAAACAATCCGGACCCGAACGCCCTGCGGGGTAGCAGCCTGGGCAAACACATCACAAGAAAAACTTGCCACAAATGCCAGAACCATGCAGAGGCTCAAGAGTTTCTTAAGCATTGATCGACCTCCTTAAACTTATAGTCGATACGTAACGTTAAAGTAATAACTGAAAGAAATAACTTACCAATACTTAGCAGAATACACGCAACAGAATTCTCCTGACGTCGAGCAGAGAGTAGATTCCAAACGAATAAATCCTTGGGGTGATCTTTCGAAAGACAGGAATCCACCGATTCAGGAGAACAGACCATCTCTACAATCACATCCCTCCCTTCCATAATTTTTTATTTTACAACTACTTCATTGCTATTTTATGGGTTCAATTACAATCGTCCGAGACAAACAACAAATATGCCTATCCATCTGAATCTAGATCCCCCACACACCTCCTTCCAAAATGAATAACGAAAAAGACACAAATCTCCCTGCCTAGGGAGAAAAGTTCTGAAGAATACAAGTTCTTCTGCGAGAAAGAGTTAGAGCAAATTGGATGAAGTCAACAAGATATAGCAAGTTTCGAAAAATCACAAGGATGGCCTAAGTATATGCAAACAAAAACCCACTGTCAAGCATTTTTTTAACACTTTTCAGGGCTTCAAAGACCGGCAGGGACAGGCGATTTTGACACCATATGCATGTCAACATACATGTCAACAAAAATCCCCAGATTACGGGCCGGGGTTCAGGCAAAAAATCACGCAGGCAATCATCGATTGATGTCGTGCTCCAATCTGCCAATTTCATCCCGTAGTTTTGCCGCTTCCTCATACGCTTCTCGTGCAACCGCCTCTTGAAGTTTGGCCTTCAATGTAATGACCTGCTCCTGGACTTTGCTTTCTTCGGCCATTTCAGGGACAGAAGCGTCTTGGAGATCCTCCTTCAGAACCGCCATCAGAGACTCGTCAAAATCTCTATCTTCAGGTGCAACCTCCTCGGTATCCTGCTTCACGGGCATCCCCGCTTCTTGGATCACCGAATCGACCACAAAAATAGGAGCGCCAACCCGCAGTGCAAGTGCAAGCGCATCGCTGGGACGCGAATCAATCTTGATCTCCCGTTCTCCTTCAACAAGCGTGATTTCTGCATAAAACGTGTCGTTTTTCAATGCATTGATCAAAATATGGTCCACCTCCACATCCAGCCCGTTCAGAATCGAACGCATCAAATCATAGGTAATGGGTCGAGACGGTGGTTCGCTGTACAATTCCATATAAATTGCTGTGGCTTCAAAATTGCCAATTGCAATGGGTAAAAAAACCCTCTGATCTTTGTCTTTCAACCAGACCAAAGGATGATTGTTATTCGGGTCGGGCTGGACGGCGATGATTTCCATTTCGATAGCCTGCATCGTAGCGTTATCCTTCCTTCATCGACACCGTAGAAATGCCTGTCTGAACAGAACCTTAGGAGTTTTAATATAGAGCGAACTCAACCTAAAAATCAAGATAAAAATCCGTCACACCTCGGCTTTGGGCTTGCCCGAATCAGATTGCCATGCCACATTGTATTTTGATCATCATACCGCTGCCTCGAAAATGTAAGGAGAACAGACATGATTCGACAGTTCCTACTCACTGGCCTCACCCTTTTGTTAATCCATTGTCTCTGCGAAGCCCAGGTCCCGCCCCTGATCAACTATCAGGGACATTTACAGACAGCCTCAGACTCGGTTCAAACAGATCCTGTTCACATCACCTTTTCGATTTATAACACACAAACAGGGGCAACCCCTCTTTGGGCCGAGCTCCACGCCGTGGACTTCCAAGATGGCCTGTTTCACGTCTTGCTCGGCAGTCTGGTACCTTTTCCAGACACCCTTTTTTCCGAAGCGAACCGGTTTCTGGGCATTCGGGTCCAGGGAGAAGAAGAATTTCTCCCGAGACAGCAGATTGTCAGTGTCGCCTATGCCATCCGGGCCGCGACTGCAGCGTCCATTGAAGGCACCATCACACCCGATGCAATCAGGCTGACAAATGGAAAGGCCTCTCTAGACTCCCTTGGTGTGCTCACCGCTTCGCAGGTGCATACCGACAGCCTGAATGTAGGTGGAAAAGGCGTGATCGACCACGACGGAAATTGGACAGGGCAGCCGATTGTCGCACAAACAATCGGGATGGTCCTGGATACCCTGATTGTCCAAAATTTCCAGGATACTCTTGATTTTGCCTCGATCAATTTCCGCGATATTGACGGCAGCAACAACGGATTGACCGCTTTTGTGAATCTCAAACGCCCCTCCCTGCTGGACATCCAGTTGCACCTGACGGTGACAACAAGCGGGACCCTATTCCAAACCCGGCTTGCTGTAGAACCCATCGATCCTGGAGGATCGCTTCAAACAAACATCGGAAATATCGCTGCAAGCTCGCCTCCCGGGTCGGGCACCTTTGTCGTATCCAATGCCGGCTCTGTTTCCTTGGAGCCGGGATTATATCGCATTTTTGTACAAGGTCGAATCGAAGGGGCCAGCACCCTCCAGACTGGCATTCTCACCATTCGGGTTTTTTCCAGGTAGTTTCACCAGGGTCTGGATGGATACAAGGATTCAGGCACCGAAGGCGGTGGCAAAGACCAAAAAATCGGGGAAATTGACCTGACCATCCCCATCCAGATCAAACCGGTCATCGTATCCTTCCTCCCCCTTTAGCCGACCGAATCCACCGGCAAAGAGGAGAAAGTCTGCAAAATCGACGGCCCGATCTCCGTTAAAATCACCCAGGACAACCTCCGCCACAGGTTTTGGTTTGGACGGGAGTAAAAACCCGGTCCTCAGTTCAAACGAACCGGCAAGAAGACGTCCCGTCTGAATTGGCTGTCCCAGAGAACCCGCCTTCAGAATATAATTCGCCCCCCTTCCAGAGCCACCTCCAGCATCCAGCACTCCCGAAAGGGACTTAGAAGGTTGAAATGCCCAGGCGGCCCCGAGAAGACAGCACAAAAACAACAATACAATCTGTCCATATGGTATTTGCCCGATCTGTCGCTTGTTCAGCATTGTATCTCCAAACCGATAAGATTCATGAAACGGCTTCTACTGGATCAACTTGACACAACCTGTACAACACAGTATCATTTTGAGGATCGCCATTTCCCAATAAAATTTAGGAGATCTTGCAGGAGTAGACTAATGACATCTGCCTGTTGTGGTGCAAGCAGACCCCCCTCTGCTTCCAAACCGAGGTCCAGAACCAGAACCCGTCGTAAAAAGAAAAAAAATACCTCCATGAAAGATATGATTTTGATCAAAGGGGAACCTTATATGATGGGCACCGACGACGACTTTGGATTCCCAGAAGATGGAGAAGGGCCCACCCGAGAAGTCGAGATCGACCCGTTTTATATCGATGCCTGTGCCGTCACAAACGCCCAATTTTCGCAATTTATCAAAGCCACCGCCTATAAAACCGAAGCAGAACTGTTCGGGTGGTCCTTTGTCTTCCACCTTTTCGTTTCCCCCGAAAACGCCACCAGCATTCAGCAAACCGTGGTGGACACACCCTGGTGGTGGGCCGTCGAAGGTGCCTATTGGTATGCGCCAGAAGGGCCAGGTTCGACGGTTAAAAACCGCTTGAACCACCCCGTCATTCACATTTCCTGGAACGACGCCATGGCCTACTGCGAATGGGCCGGCAAGCGGTTGCCCACCGAAACCGAATGGGAAGGTGCCGGGCGGGGTGGACTGAGGGGCAAAACCTATCCGTGGGGAGACGACCTCACGCCCAACGGCAAGCATCTTTGCAATATCTGGCAGGGGGCTTTCCCGGAAACAAATACCGCCGAAGACGGTTTTCAAGATACCTCCCCCATTCGGTCTTTTCCGCCCAACCAGTTTGGACTTTACGACATATCCGGTAATGTCTGGGAATGGTGTGCCGATTGGTTCAGCCCCGATTACCACATCAACAGTGACAGGACCAATCCCACAGGACCGCCCGCCGGCCAGGCCAAAGTCATGCGGGGTGGTTCCTACCTTTGCCACGACTCCTATTGCAACCGCTATCGGGTTGCCGCAAGAAGTGCCAACACTCCAGACAGCTCCACAGGAAACCTGGGCTTTCGCTGTGCCCGAAACGCTTGATTGATGAGGAGAAGTCGTGATATCCATATTTTAAACGAAAACGATAATGCACGCTCCAATTTAAAATAAGGGTGAGACCTTGAGTCTTGCCCTTTTATTTTTGCACCACCCGAAAAGGGCCACGCAGCCGATTCAACGCAGCCGCGATTTCAAACTTCCGGAATGTGATTGTAAACACCCATCCATAAAGCATCCAGCAACTCTCGGAGCCAAGCAAAAAAGTGGAGAACGGTTCTTTTCGTCCTCCACTTGATCTGTCAATAAACATCCACCTGTAAGTCTGGGCGGAATCCAGATTGCTGTTCGATTATTCCTTGACCACCCATACCTTGATGGTCGCTTCGACTTCTGGGTGCAATCGAAGGGGCACATCATAAACCCCAAGGGCACGAATTGGTTCTTCCAACTGGACAAGACGTCGGTCGATTTCGCGGCCCTGTTCGTTCAACAAATCGGCAATCTGCTGGGCCGTGACCGATCCAAAGATCCGGTCGCCCTCGCCTACGGTCACCGCCACGTTCAACGACACATTTTTCAAGGTCTTGGCCAAAGCCTCGGCCTCTCGTTTTTCACGATTCTGCTGGGCTTCTCGCTGGCGACTGACTTCTTCATAAACCGCCATGTTGCCCTGGTTGGCCACCAGGGCCAGACTTCGGGGCAACAAATAGTTGCGGGCATATCCATTTTTCACATCCACAATCTCGCCCGCCTCGCCCAGGCGTTCCACAGTTTCGGTCAAAATGACTTTCATAACGCTTCCTATTCAGAAAGATGTATCCAAATAACGCATTATCGGACGGCTTCGGCCGTATAGGGCAAAAGTGCAATATGGCGGGCGCGTTTAATCGCCGTATTCAAACGACGCTGATGCCGCGCACAGGTGCCAGACATCCGACGGGGAATGATCTTACCCCGCTCGGTAATAAACCGGCGAAGCATCCGCTCGTCCTTATAATCGATGACGAGCGCCTTGTCCTCACAGAAGCGACAAACCTTAACACGAGCGCGATTCATACATCTTCCTCCTCTGTATCTTCAAGTTCTTCGTCTTCTTCATCGACCTCTTCCTCTTCCGTCTCCTCATCGACAGCCTCAGATGCCGGGGCTTCAGATTCCGGGTCGGCTTCCTCTTCAACAGGTTGCATACTCCCTTGCACCTGTACGATCAGGTGACGGAGAACCGCTTCATCCAATCGGCAGGCCCGATCTACTTCGGCAATGCTTGCCGGATCTGCCTGAAACTGGAACAGGGTGTAATTCCCCTGCTGGCGCTTCCGAATTTCGTAGGCCAATTTGCGGACGCCCCACCGATCTGTGTTGGCCAGCTCGGCCCCCTGACGGGTGAGCAAATCCTGATAACGCTGAACCGCCTCGTCCACGCTGCCCTCTTGGAGCTGCGTGTCTACGATCAGGGTCATCTCGTAATCGCGTGTTGCCATAGTATATCCCCCTTGGACATAAGGCCCGAAACCATCTATGTTCCGGACGGGGTGAATAGATTGATCATCCCTGGGCCACCTGACTCTTTTCTTCTTCTTCTGCCATCTCGGCCAGAGACCCGCGCTTGCTAAACACGATCCCGATCCCCAAGACGATGAGGCAAAGTACCACGATCAGAATGCGGCCCACGGATGCCTCGTGTAAATGCACATCAATAATGAAAGGAGCAACCAGGAGACCGACCAGGTTCATCACCTTGATCAACGGGTTGAACGCCGGTCCGGCTGTATCCTTGTAGGGATCGCCCACCGTATCGCCGATCACGCTCGCCACATGGGCTGGGGTCCCCTTGCCACCCAGAAATCCGTCCTCAATCTTCTTCTTGGCGTTGTCCCACGTCGCTCCCGTATTACACATATATCCGGCTAAGAGTTGCCCGGTCAGGATGGCCCCAGCCAGGTAACCGCCCAGGGCTCCTGGACCCAATCCGAAACCAATCAGAATGGGCGTGGCAATGGCCAGAATCGCGGGGCCAAGGAGTTCCTTTTGGGCAGCCGCCGTCACAATGGACACACAGGTGCCGTATTCAGGCTTCTCGTCATACGTCATAATACCGGGATGCTCCCGGAACTGTCGGCGAACTTCCTGTACCACCAGATAAGCGGCCCGACCCACGGCCTTGATGGCAAACGAAGAAAATAAAAACGGCACGGCACCACCGATTAGAAGACCCACAAAGACCTCCGGCAGATTCACCTGGATGCCCTTCTCCATCAAACCCGTCGCGTCGATAAAAGAACGGAACAACGAGATGGCCGCGATCACTGCCGTGGCAATGGCCAGTCCTTTTGTCAGGGCCTTCGTCGTGTTTCCAATCGCATCCATCCAGGCCAAATTCCGGCTGGCCTCGTGCTCTTCCGTAATGCCCGACATTTCGAAAATTCCATGGGCATTGTCGGTAATCGGACCGTACGTATCCATCGCCAGAATGAACCCGGTGGTCGTCAACAACCCCAGACCAGTCAGCGCAATGCCGTAGGCGGCCAGGGCAGGACTGTCTGGAAAAATGACCAGAGAAGAGAGAATCGTCAACCCGATGGCCACCGCTGCCCAGACCGTAGATTCAAACCCTTCGGCCATCCCTGCAAGCAAAAGCGTGGCAGCTCCCGTCCGAGCAGCAATCGCGGTCTCTGTGGTCGGTCGCAAGTCCGGGTGGGTGAAATGGTTGGTCAGCCAGAGCGTCACAATAGCCAGTACAATCCCCATTGTGGTTGCCCAGAAGAATCGAAAGTCGGGTGCCCCAGTGAAGGGATCGAGTAAATAAAAATAGTTGACAATCAAAAACCCGACAACAGACACCAGGGAAGCCGTCCAGTAACCCACCGTAATCGGCCGCATCGGATCGGCCAACTCCTCCTCTTTCCCTCGCACCGCCCAGGTACCAATAATCGACGAAAAGACGCCAACGGCACGGATGAGAAGCGGATAGAGGATCAGCTTCAAAGCAAAAGTCGACGCGTGCTCTCCGTAAATCGCTGTAAAATCGAGCGACACCGTGCACACTGCCGCCAGGATGATGGCCGCTACGAGCGTCACCTCGTAAGATTCGAATATGTCGGCCGCCATCCCGGCGCAGTCCCCCACGTTGTCGCCTACATTGTCGGCGATCACGGCGGGGTTTCGAGGATCATCTTCCGGGATGTTCTGTTCGATCTTGCCGACCAGGTCTGCACCCACGTCGGCCGCCTTGGTGAAGATACCGCCGCCCACGCGCATAAACAGAGCAGCCAGAGACCCGCCAAACCCGAAACCGATGAGCACCTTCATAGCATTCTCTTGAAAAATCATAAAAATCAGCACGGCCCCCAAAAGCCCAAAACCAACCGTAAACATGCCCGAAACAGTCCCGGCACGAAAGGCCAGTTCCAGGGCGGGCTTGAACCCCTTGAGGGCGGCGTTTGCCGTACGCAAATTCGCCTTAACGGCCAGCCACATGCCCACGTAACCCGCTCCGTAGGAAGCCATCACACCCATCAAAAAAGCCACTGCCACCCCAATCGGGAGTGGATGAGGATATTGTTCGGGTACACTATAATACATCAAAAAGAGACCAGCAGCCATCAAGACAACGAACCAGATCATCGTCCTGACCTGCCGGCCCAGGTAGGCCATAGCCCCCTCCTCGATAGCACGGGCAATCTCCTGCATCTTCTTTGTGCCAGGGTCTTCGGCAAGCACCCGTCGAACCAGATACCATCCGTATCCCATCGCAACAAAAGCCGATGCCAGAACAGCCCATAGCAACGTCCATTCCGTCTGCCCCAAAGGGGGCAACACAATATGACCTTCCATATCCCCGGTGAACCTCCTTATCAATAGATCTACAACGCGTTATATCGGTTCATTGCCATATCCAAACCCAGCTTAGTCCAGCACATCACGCCGTTTGCTGCTGTTCGAACCGACCGTTTCACAAACTCTATTTCCTCAGGATCAAATGTTCCCAGAACAAACCCAATAAAATGGCCCCTCTCAGGGGGCCTGCCAATCCCGAGGCGGAGTCTCGGAAAATTGGAAGATCCAACTGTATCCATAATGGACCGCAGCCCGTTGTGCCCCCCGTCGGAACCTTTGCGCCGAAAACGAAGGCGGCCCACATCCAGGTGTACATCGTCAACGACCACCAAGACATCTTCCAGGTCCAGATCAAACCGGTCGACAAGATCGGCAACGACTTCTCCGCTGTCGTTCATATAGGTCAAGGGTTTGACCAGAAGCAGCGGGTTGTCGTCACAACGGACTTCCGAAAACAGATAGGTTTCCGATTCGGACCAGGAACCGTCCAGCTTGTCGACCAGCAAATCCACAACCCAAAATCCCAGGTTGTGACGGGTACTGGCATATCGGGCACCCGGATTGCCCAGGCCCACAGCTGCCTGCACCACAGACCTCCCGGCTTACGCCTCTTCTTCGTCTTCCCGTTTGCCCCGTTCAATCACTTCGGGCTCTTGAGGTCCTTCTTCGCCCTCAACCACTTCTTCTTCGCCCTCAACCACTTCTTCTTCCTCTTCTGTCTGGCGCAACGTAGGCGCGGCAACCGCAAAGACGGTTCGATCCGGGTCCGTCACAATTTTGGCGTCTCCGTCCACAGCCAGATCTACAACATGAATATTGTCTCCAATATTCAATTCGGTAACATCGACTTCGATCCGTTCGGGAATCTCGGTCGGAAGACACTCTACTTCGACATAGTGCAGCATATGTTCCAGAATCCCGCCTTCGTTTCGAACCCCCGTCGGAATCCCTTCGGAATCCACCCGCACTTCCACCACAATCTTCCGCGTCAGGTCGATCCGGTGAAAATCTACATGCAAAATCTCGCCGCGAATGGGATCGTGCTGAATTTCCTTAATAATCGTGCTGTCGGACCCACGGGTGCCCGTTTCCAGAGACACAATCGCATTTCGACCCTGGTCATGCAAAAGGGTCTCCAGTTCTTTCCGATCAATAGAGCACACAATTGGCTCGGCTTTCTCGCCATAGACCACTGCCGGCAACCGTCCCCCTGCCCGGAGCTGTTTGGCAATCTGCTTGCCAACACTCGCACGAGGCTCTGCTTTCAAAACCACTGTATTTGACATTGGGATATCCTCCACTACTTGTTCAATCTAAAACAGGGCAACAACAATACACCTCATACCCATCCTGCTCCAACTGCACGTGAGCTTTCAGGGCCGTCTTTCGGTCTGAAAAAATCCCGAAAAACATCGACCCGCTTCCCGAAAGCGACACAGCCGAAGCGCCCAGATCCGTCAACCGATCCTCCACCTCTCGGACTTGCGGATAGGTGGTTTCAATCAGGGGTAAAAAATCGTTCTCCAGGCAGGCCAACAAACCCGAAGTTGGAATCTGGCCAGATTTTTTGATAGAATTTAGAAATTTAATGTATTTGCTGTCTTTTGTCAAATCTAATTTCAAATTCTGAAAGGCCCATCCGGTTGAAACCGAAAACCCCGGATACACAAGAATATAAAGGACTTGCGGCAACCATGACAGATAATCCAACTGTTCTCCTCGCCCTGTGGCCAGGGCCGTTCCGGGGCGCAGAAAAAACGGCACATCCGAACCCAAACTTTCGGCCAAACGGTGGAGAACCCGGGCATCCAGATGGAGTCTCCAAAGCCGGTTCAAAGCCCGCAGGGTCGTTGCCGCATCCGAACTTCCACCGCCCAAACCCGCCCCCACCGGGATTTGCTTTTCCAGGTGAATGCGAACCCCCCGATCAACCCCGGTCTCTTCCCGCAACAAGACAACCGCCCGATAGATCAGATTTTCTTCACCGGTTGGCAGGCTTTGATCGCTGCAAATCAGGTCGATCTGTCCTCCCTCTGCCGGCTCAAAAGTCAACCGATCGTGTAAATCCACAGTCTGAAAAATAGAAACCAAGTCGTGATACCCATCCTCCCGCCGACCCAGGATTTTAAGTCCCAGATTCACCTTTGCCCAGGCCTTTTCAACCGTGTTGTCCAAAACAAAAACTCCTTTCCAAACTGCCAAACTTGCAGTCCATGACCCCTGTTCATGAATCAATCCAAGTCCCTTTTTTTTAGGAACATAAGCGAGTTTTAATTTCCAACATAAGGCTGCATTTAAACATTGACGGGTGCCTAAAAAAATGATACATTCAGAAAAAGCTTATGCCACATAGATATAGATTAGGAACCGAACAAGATGCGCAATACAATCTCTAACATCCGAATTTGGAGCCTGACAGGCTCACTCGTCCTTGTGCTGGGAATTTTTACCCCGCTTATGGCCCAGGGCACGTCGGAAGAAAAAATTCAAATTGAATTTGCCCAGAGGCTTTTCAACGAGGGTCAATTTGCCGATGCCGCCCAGGGATTTAAAGACTTCATCATCGACTATCCTACCAGCGATCGCCTGGCCTATGCCATGCTTCAGTTGGGCAAAGCCTATGAAAGAAGCGGGCAATATCAACAGGCCACAGAGGCCTTTCAACAGTTTATTGAACGAAACCCCAATCATCTCGAAGTGCATGCGGCGATGCGTTCAAAAGCCCATGCCTTCAATCGGCTGGGGAAATATACAAAAGCAGGCGTCGCCTTTCAAGACGTGCATACCGCCTATCCGGAAGGGGAATATGCCACGCAGGACCTGTTGGATGCCGGGAAAAATTATCACAGAGGCAAAGCCCTCGACCGTGCAGAAGCCGCCTTTTTGAGACTCATTGCACAATACCCCCAATCGCCCCTGATCCACGAAGCCATCTACAATCTCGGACTGGTGCTTCAAGAAGCCGACCGAAGCGAAGAAGCCCTGGCCCAATTCCAAACCATCGCGGACTATTCCGGTCCTACAGAACGAAAAACCAACGCCCTGCTCGAAATGGGCAAAATCGCGCTGGCTCAGGAAAAACTTCAAGAAGCCGAAGGTGTCTTCGCCCGGCTTCGCAAACAATTCCCCAAAAGCGCTTCGGCAGAAACCTCCTACCTTGTCCTGGCCGACTGGTATGCAAGCCGGAACAACTGGAAACGGGCCGAAGCCACCTACGCCAACGCGCAAAGCAATATGCGCCCAAACACCCGCCGACAGCAGGCCGTGTTGGGCAAAGCCCACGCCCTTCGAATGCTTGAAAAATTCGACGATGCACTCGGTCTTTACAGTCAGTTCCTCAAGGTTTATCCCAAAAGTCCTTTCCTGCCAGAAGCCCGCCTGGGGTTCGCCCGCGCTTTTGCCGACCTGAAAAACTATCGCAATGCCCTGGAAGCCTTCAACCTGCTTCTCGAAAATTTTCCCAACGCCGAAGTCAGCATTGAGGCTTACAGCGACATCGGCAACATCTGGCGTCAACTGGGCAACCCTCAAAAAGCCCTGAGTGCCTACCAGACCTATGAGTCTAAAATCCAGAGCCCCGAACACAAAGCCTCGGCCCGCTTGAGAATCGCCCAGGTCTACGAACGCGACCTCAAATGGTACGACTTTGCCGCCGAAAGTTACCGCACGCTTCTACAAAACGATCTGGAACAGTATGCATCCGAAGGCCAATTCGGCCTGGCCCGCACATTTGAACAACAAAGACAACACAATCTGGCCCTCCGCGAATACAGAACCTATCTCAAAAATTTCGCAGACGGATCCCAGGCCCAGGAAGCCGAAACCCGCATTCGTTATCTCCGCGAATTTACACCCACCACCCCATTCCTGGACAACTTCTTCACACTCATCGCCGGTCTCCCGGCCATTGCTTCCAGTCCCGAATCTCAATTTCACTTGGGCCGTCATCTCTATCAAAATCGAAACTATCAACAGGCGGTCGAACGTTTTCAAGCTGCACTTTCCGGGGGTGAACCGCCCCCGTTTGCTGCGGAAGTCACCTATTTTCTGGCCGAGAGCTACCGAAAGATGGCCCGAAAAGTGATGCTGGAGGGCCGTAAAGAAGAAGCGTCCTCCTGGCACGAGAAAGGGATCAAAACCCATCAAACCGTCCTGGACCAATTTCCCGAAAGCGATTGGGCAGACGATTCCCAGCTTGCCCTGATCGAAACCGAACTCGCCCTGGTCACCCCGGATACAACCCGGGCCCGTCAAATGCTGGAAGCCTATGGCAAATTCCAAAAAACCTATGGCAACAGCAATCGATTGGATCAGGCACTTTTAGGCACGGCCGACGCCCACTATCTGGCCGGGCAGATGGATCTGGCCCTCCAGGCCTACAGAGATATCAAACGCAAATTCCCCGAAAAAGAACGGGCGGCCTTTGGCATCGGGCTGTGTCAGGCCCAACAGAAAGACTTCCGACAGGCCGAAGAAACCCTGCGCACCTTTCTGTTCGACCACCCCCAAAGCGACCTGGCCGACCAAGCCCGTTTTCATCTGGGCCGCATCCTGATGGATCGAGAATTTTACAGCAGCGCCGCCGAAGAATTTTCCGAAGTTCTGGCCGCCCCCTCCTCACTTGAATTGGAGCGATCTGCCCGGTCTTTCCTGGCCGAGTGCTATTTCCGCCTCAACGACTATCAACAGGCCATCCAGATCGACAAAAGCCTGCTCAAACGCGGCGCCACCCCCGATCTCTTGCGGCGACTCGCCCGATCCTATTTTAACAACAACCAGTACGGGGAGGCCGTTCAAGCCTATTCGGTTTTCCTACGATTTTTCCCAGATGCGGCAGATGCCGATAGCATCGCCTTTACCCGTGCCGAACGCCTGGCCTTCTTAAACCGGATTCCCGAAGCCATCTCTGCCTTCCAGGAATTGTCTAAGAAATATTCCAACAGCCCGCTCCGGCATCAGGCCGACCAATCGGTGGGCGACTTGCTCTTTAAAACTAAAAAATACGCCGATGCCTTAAACGTCTACCGCCGAATTCCGCCCACCACCCGCAACGAATCCATTGCAGGCCAGGAGGTCCTGAGTTTGTATCGGCTCAAACGGGTCAAAGAAGCGCAAAAAATGGTCAAGACCTTCAAGAAAAACCACAAAACAGCCACCGACTGGGTGGCCCTGTTTGAGGTGGAAGAAGGCAAATACAAACTCCGATTACAAAAATCCAAAGACGCCCGAAAAATCTTTGAAAAAATTATCAAAAATTATCCCAAATCAGAAGCAGAAGCAGAAGCCAGCTACTATCTTGTTCGGGCCTTCTTCCTGGAACCGGATAAGGATGGCAACAACGAGCCCTATTTCAAAGCGCTTGTCTCCTTTGTCGAAACCTTCCCCCAAAATCCGCACTGGTCGAGCGCCAATCTGGAGCTGGCCGAATATTGGGAACGCAACGAGGAATTCGGCCGGGCGGCCCGGAACTATCAGAATGCGCTGGAAAATGGATTGGCCTATGAAAAAAGGCCGGACATCCTCAACAAAATTGTGGAAAGCTATAAAAATCTGAAACTGTATGAACAGGCCATTGGATATGCCCGAAGGTTGGTAAACGAATTTCCCCAGCATAAGCTTGCTCTGGAATCTCAAATTGATATCGGAGAGATGTTATTCTACAAGGGGGATTATCGGCAGTCCATCCAGGAATTAGCGCCTTTGCTTACCCAAATTACCGACCCAAACCGACGGGCAAGTGTGCAACATACCATTGCTGATAATTTTTACAACCTGGGGGATTTTAACAACGCCCGAAAAGAGTTTCTCAAACTTCGCTACCACGAAGGTGGCACCACCATGTGGATCGCCACAGCATATTACCGCATTGCCGACTGTTATGAATCCCAAGGGGAATACAGGCAGGCGATCGAAGAACTCGAAGAAATTCAGATCCGTTTCGGTGCCTCCAGCAATTATGGCGCGCAAGCCGGGCCACGCATTCAAAAATTGCGTGCCAGACTCAACGGATTGCCCGGTCGTTAAATACCGCTTATCCACAGCGGGCTTTCATTCACTATCCTAGGAGGCATTCCCACTATGCACTCTGAACTCCTCAAACGGGTTCCTCTCTTTGAAGGCTTAAGCGAAGAGGAACTCCAGGCCATCTCCGGTGTGGCCGTGCTCCGGGTCTTTCCCAAAGATCGGGTGGTGATTATGGCCGAAGAAGAGGGCGACAGCCTCTTTGTCATCCACAGCGGCCAAGTTAAAGTCAGCATTGTCAGCGAAGACGGCCGGGAAGTCATCCTTTCCATTTTGAGCAAAGGAAATTTCTTCGGCGAAATGTCCCTGCTCGACGGCTTCCCCAGATCGGCCAATGTCACCACCATGGCAGAGACCGAATTGCTGATGGTTCGTCGGGCAGATTTTCTCCATTTTATCCAGAACAGCCCGCAAACGGCCATCAAACTCCTGGCCGTCCTGGCCCAGCGCCTGCGGAAAACCGACCGGAAGATAGAAGGCCTGGCCCTATCTGACGTAACCGGCCGCATTACCCAAACCCTGTTGCAACTGGCCGAAGAACAGGGCGTGCCGACTCCCGATGGGATCCTGATCAAAAACCGCCCCACCCACCAGGACCTGGCCAACATGTCGGGCACCACACGCGAGACCGTTTCGCGCACCCTCAAACGGCTCGAAACCCAGGGCTATATTATGCACAGGGGCAAAGATCTACTCATTTCCAGCGTCGACCAGATGCCCAAGTCAGACCGTTAAGACACCCCCCACTTCCTATCCCGGGTTTATGAAAAACGCGCTCATCATAACCGATCGCCAGAATCTGGCACAAGACCTGCGCACGGAACTGGAATCACAAAACTGGCAGACCGTGGTGTCAAATAGCGTTTCTCCTGCCCAGAAGTTGCTCCAAAAAACGCCCTTCCGTTTGGTCGTGCTCGACGGGGAACATCTCTCCAAAGGTGGGATTCAACTCGAAAGCCCGTTGTCTGACAACGGTTTCTTGTTGCTGGTACAAAACCCCGACAACCACCAGATCCCTTCCGACCTGTCGCCCGATGCCCTCCTCGACGATCCCTTCGATCCGCGCCAACTCTGGGACACCCTCGCCCATCTGGAAGGCAGACACCAAAAAATGCAGGACACGCCCATCCTGGGACGGTCCGAAGCCATCCAGCAAATTCGAACCACCATTGCCCAGATCGCACCGACCTCGGTCACGGTGCTCATCACCGGGGAAAGTGGGTCTGGGAAAAATATAGTGGCCGAAGCCATCCACCGCGCCAGCACCCGCTCGACAAAACGATTTTTAACCCTCAACTGTGGTGCCATTCCCGAAACCCTTTTGGAAAGCGAGCTCTTTGGTCATGAAAGGGGGGCGTTCACCGATGCCCGGGAAACCCGCAAAGGCCACTTCGAAATGGCCAGCGGCGGCACCTTGTTCCTGGATGAAATCGGAGAAATGTCTCTTTCGGCCCAGGTCCGACTGCTCCGGGTCCTCGAAGCCCGGGAAGTCACCCGATTGGGCAGCACCACGCCCATTCCCATCGATGTTCGCGTGATTGCCGCGACCAACCGAAACCTCCCAACTGCCGTGGCCGAAAAAAAGTTTCGCCTTGACCTCTACCACCGCCTCCGGGTGATCGAAATTAGCGTCCCGTCTTTGCGCGAACACCCCGAAGACATTCCCATCCTGCTCGACCGATTTATCGAGCAGACGGCCAAAGAACAAAACCTCCCTGCCATTGAACTAACACCCGATGCCCTTCACCTCCTCCCGCAATATCACTGGCCTGGCAACATCCGAGAACTCCGCAACCTGGTCGAACGACTGATGGTCCTGTCCCCCAGTCGAATTCTGACTGCATCGGATTTGAGAACCCATATCGAAGCGCTTGGCCTCCCCTCCCCCAACACCGTTTCCTCCAACCTGCCCATTCACCTGGGCACCACACAGGCCGAATCCGACCGGGATCTGCTCTACTGGGCCATTCTGGAAGTTGCACGCGACATCAAAGAACTCAAGGCCTTCCTGATGAACCGCACCCTCGGGCCACCTTCCCTGCCTGTCCACCCACCCGAAGAAACCCCGATTGCGCCCCAGGGCATGGCCATTGAATACGAAGAATCTCCTTCCGAGGAAGGGATCAAGCCCCTGCGCGAAATCGAACGGGAGGCCATCATCAAAGCCCTTCGGGCCACCAACGGACACCGCAAAAAGGCTGCCGATTTGCTGGGGATGGCCGAACGCACCCTCTACCGAAAAATTCAGGACTACAACCTTTAGCACCGTTTTACCGTCATACTTTAAATCCCCCTGATTTGTTCATCCATAACCCCTTATATTTTTCGGGAACTTTTCCAATACCTGCCGGGTCTAATCGACGAACCCGGTTCACCATATTCGACACCCGAAACCCCGAAATTTTAAGTGAAGGAGTTGGTACTTATGTTCACTCAAATTCAAATCCATATGACGCGTATGTGCCTGCCTTTTGCACTGGTATTCTTTATCCTGGGCGTCCAGGAAGCACCTGCCCTAACACCCGAGGAAAAACAAGCCATTGCACAACTCCAGAATCTCAATACGGCCTATAAGGCCATCGCCAGGCAAGTCACCCCATCGGTTGTGACCGTCAAAGTCAAAAAAGCCGTCGAACAACGCCGGTCACGGAGGCGAGGGCGGCCCGACTTGCCCGATTTTTTCTGGAGGCGCCCTGCTCCCGAAGACAATGATTCACAAGAAAACATGGGTTCCGGCATTGTCATCACCCCCGACGGATATATCCTGACCAACCACCATGTGGCAGGCGACGCATTAAGAATCACGGTCGTTTTGCCGGACAATCAGGAATTTGAGGCGACCCTGGTCGGTGCCGACCCCCGCACGGATGTGGCCGTCATCAAAATCGACACCCAGAATTTAGCCACCGCAAAACTGGGCATATCCGACGGGGTCCAGATTGGAGAATGGGTGCTGGCAATTGGCGCGCCCTTAGGACTCGAGTCTACTGTAACAGCCGGCATCGTAAGTGCCAGAGGCCGCAACATCCACCTGTTCAGAGACGAGCTTGCCATTGAAGATTTTATCCAGACCGATGCTGCCATCAACCAGGGCAACTCCGGCGGGGCCCTGGTCAACCTGAACGGCGAAGTCATTGGCGTGAATACGGCCATTGCCACCAGCACCGGCAACTTCGTGGGCTACGGATTTGCCATTCCAATTGATCTGGCCAGAAAAGTCATGGACGATATTATCGCCCACGGTGAAGTCAGGCGCGGTTTTCTGGGTGTGGCACTCAAGCAGGTCACGGCCGCAGAGGCAGACGCATTCGGCCTGGATCGTCCCACGGGCGTTCTGATCGGGAGAGTCTACTCCGACACCCCGGCGGACAAGGCAAATCTACAGCGGGGTGACATCATCCTGAAAGTCGACGGCAAAGAAGTCAAACGACCCAACCAGATCCAGAGTCAAATTGCGATGAAGCATCCGGGAGACTCGGTAAATCTCACGATCCAGCGCATGGACAAAATCTGGACCACTCGGGCTGTCTTGGATAAAGACTTCCCGAAAAACGAGGTCCAAACCGCTTCGTTCCGTCAAACCCCATCCGAAAACGAGATCCAGCAACTCGGGCTCACGGTCCAAAATATCACAGGCGACAATGCCCGGGAATATGGACTGGACAACGATATTGAAGGCGCGCTGGTTGTGGAGGTCGAAAGAGGCGTTGGCAGAGCGTCTGGGTTTGAAGTCGGCGACGTGATCTTTGATGTCCGCCAGAGCAGTTTTGTACAAAATATCCGCTCGACCGAGGACTTTGATATGGCGCTCGAAAAACTGGAAAAAGGGCGCAATGCCTCTTTTTCCGTCTATCGACAGGGCAGACCCAGATTTGTAACCGTCAAAATTCCCAAGTAATTCGAGTTCCGGTTCCGGGTTTCGTCGTCACCGTCGAACCCGGCCTCTATTATCCAGGCAAAGGTGCCATACGCCGAAGACCTGGTGGTGGTCACAGAAGACGGGTGCGAAAACCTGACGACGTATCCGAAGGTTTTTGAGGTGTGACCGAATCCATCGGTCCCCTATTGTTCTGGCAGAATTGTCGTTCTCCTCATCCCTATGCCCGCGGATGAAACGTCCGATGCACCTCCTTCAAATACTCTCGATCCACGTGCGTATAAATCTGCGTGGTCGAAATATCCACGTGACCCAGCATCTCCTGCACGGCCCGCAAATTGGCTCCACCTTCCAACAGGTGCGTGGCAAACGAGTGACGAAGCGTGTGCGGGTTCACCCGCTTTTCAATCCCTGACACCCGAACGCATTCCTTCAACAGCTTCCAGACCCCCATTCGCGAAAGCTTTCCGCCGCGCCAGTTCAAAAAAACCGTATCGCCCGAAACCGGTTTCGCCAATTCGGGCCGTACCCCGCTTAAATAGGCCGTCACCCACTGAATACCCTCCGACCCAAGCGGCACCACGCGTTCCCGATTCCCCTTGCCCAGCACCCGGACCACTTCCAAGTCGAACAGCAAATACGACCGCTCCAATCCGATCAATTCCGACACCCGAAGCCCGGCCCCATAGAGCATCTCTAGCAAGGCCCGATCTCGCAGGCCCAGGGGCGTCTCCACATCGGGCGCCAACATCAACCGCTCCACCTCGTAAATATTCAGCACCTGCGGCAACTTTCGGCCCTGTTTGGGCGGCTTCAAATGCTCGGTCGGATCCTGGTTCACCAGCCCTTCGGACAGCAAAAACCGATGGAACATCCGGATAGCCGTCAAATTCCGCGCCACACTCGTGGCCCCCAGACCCAGATCGGCCAGCACGTCCAGAAGCGCCGACACATCCGTCTGTGTAATCGCCTCCAAAGAGACAAGCCCACGGTGGCTTAACACCGTCAGATAACGTTCCAGATCCCGCTCATAGGCCTCGGTTGTATTTCCGGAAAGCCCGCGCTCCAACTTCACATAATCCAGAAACCGGCGCAACCCCTCTTGCAGCGCTATTTCTGGCAATTCTTCAAGGGCGGGATGCTCAGATTCTCCCATACATTTCCCCAATGAAACAAAAGGCGCAGCGCCCAATCCATCATCCACTTTCTGTCGGCTGGTTCAGTGCCGAATGGATCCCCACCGCCAGCTTCGGACCGATCCCTTCCACATCGGCAATCTCGTCCACCGCTGCCTCGCGAATCCGTTTCACCGAACCGAAATGTTTGAGCAAGGTCTTTCGCCTGGACGGACCCACCCCTTCGATGTCGTCCAGTTCGGAGGTCAGCGTGCGCTTCTGCCGCAACTTGCGATGGAAGGTCACGGCAAACCGATGCGACTCGTCCCGGAGGCCCTGGAGCAGCTTGAGCGACGACGAAGTCTTCGGAATATTCTGCGGGTCCGAATACCCCGGCAAAAACACTTCCTCCAACTGCTTGGCCAGCCCGATCACCGGTTGATCCTCAACCCCGAGCACCGAAAGCGCCTCCATCGCACTGGTAAGCTGACCCTTTCCTCCGTCGATCAACAACAAATCCGGAAACGATTTGCCCTCTTCCATCAAGCGCTTGAACCGGCGCGTCACCACCTGCTTTATCATCGCAAAATCGTTGGGCCCTTCAATTCCTGTAATCTTAAAATGCCGATACTCCGACTTTTTGGGGCGGCCGTCGATAAAACACACCATCGAAGCCACCGGATCGGTCCCCTGAATATTGGAAATATCCATGGCTTCAATCCGTCTGGGCGGACGTTTCAAATGCAAATCCCGCTGTAGCGATTGCACCGATGCTGGGGCCTGTGCCTTCCGATTTTCCCGCTTCAACCGCCGCTCGCTCAACAACAGGGCCGCATTGTTTGCCGCCATCTTCAACAAGCGATACTTATCGCCACGTTGCGGCACCCGGATCTCTACCAGCCCGTCCGACCGCTCCCGAAGCCAATCCAAGATCGTCTCCACCTCCTCGATCTCGCACGGCAGACAGACCTCTTTGGGCACAAAGGACGCCGTGGTGTAAAATAGCCGTACAAAAGCCGACACCACTTCCTCTTCCGATGCGTCCAGCACCCCGCCGATGAAATAATTCTGTCGACCAATCAACCGTCCGTCCCGCACTTCCATCACCACCCCGCAAGCCTCGTCGTCTTCCCGGGCAATCGCGATTGTGTCCCAGTCGGTCAGATCGTGCGACACCACTTTCTGCCGGTTCGTGGCCTGATCGAGTGCCTGAATCCGATCCCGATAAAGTGCCGCCTCTTCAAACCGAAGCGCCTCCGATGCCTGCGCCATTCGTCCCTTCAAAGTCAGCATTACCTGGGTATGTCTGCCCGTGAGAAACAAAACCGCCTCGTCCACGATTTTCTGATAGGCATCTGCTGCAATCAACTTTTCACACGGCCCGTCGCACCGTTTGATTTCATAGTCCAAACACAACCGCACCCTGTTGGAAGGCAGTGCATAATCGCAGGTGCGAATCCGAAACAGCTTGTGCATTGTTTCCAGCATCCGCCGCATCGCCCGCACGTCCGTATAGGGTCCCAGATAGCGAGACCCATCGCGCACCACATCTCGCGTGACCACAATTCTGGGAAAGACTTCTTTGGTAATTTGGATATAGGGATATTTTTTGTCGTCCTTCAGACTGATATTGTATTTTGGCTTGTGCGCTTTAATCAGGTTGGCCTCTAAAATCAAGGCCTCCAATTCCGTATCGGTCACGATATATTCCAGATTCCGCACACTCCGGACCAGGGCCCGAAACTGCCGCCGTCCGTCGTGCGCATGGGCCCGAAAATAGGACTGCACCCGGGGGCGAAGCGACTTGGCTTTCCCGATATAAATAATCTGCCCGTTCCCGTCCTTCATGAAATACACACCGGGTTCTCTCGGCAGATGCGCCACAATACCGGCAATATATTCTCGAACCGCCTGTCGGGTCATGGATTTCGAAATTCCACTTTTCGATACAATAGCCAACGTCCCGCTTCCTTTCGTGACCGTTCAAAATACAACTGAAACAAGCCCGGCGGCATCGTGGCCACCGTGTAATACGCACGTCCATATTCCGGTCGATCCGGCACCGGTTGACGCGAATCCTGCCACAGCGCACTCACATCCACCACCCGATACCACTGCCCCCGCCATTGAAACCGATGGGGAGACCGCTCGCCCCGCCTCGCCCGGTCTTCGTAGGCCGGCACCTTCACCACTTCGTGCACAAATCGGGAGATCCGCTCGTTCCAATGTGCAGACTGTCCATAGGCCCGGAGCGCCACCTCAAGGGGCAGCCGAATTTTCCCCCTCCGTTTCCCGCCCCCCCTCCGACTTCCTTTTTGTCGCGGCCGGGGCATCCCCCCCCGAAACCATCGCCTGATCCAACCCCCAATCTGTCCCAACACACTAATGAACCTCTCAACCGGGAATACATCCGGCAATATGGGCCCTTATCAAGCACCCGGGTTCACCACATCTACAAATCCACAATCTCCACCGCCATCGCCCCCAGATCCAGCACCCCCACCGTTGACCGACCCGTCACCCACCCACCTGCCTCACCCGGGTTCACCACCAGGGTCTGCCCTTCTCGCACATCAATCTCGTGGGTATGCCCATAAAAAATCACATCGTACGCACCACTTTGAGCCAGAGCGTCCACCTCGTCGGGCTCGTGCAGCATCAAAATTCGCTTCCCTTCATGGGTCACCACATAAGGTGCCCGATGAATAGGTCCAAGTGATTCAAACAATGTCCGCAACCCGAACTTCTCCCCGTCGTTGTTCCCAAACACACCGATCATCGGCGCATTTAAAGACGCCATCCACCGGGCATTGAACGGGGCAATATAATCCCCCCCGTGGAGAACCAGACCCACATCTCGGGTGTTGAAAAGGGCAACAGCCTTTTCAACCGACACTTTATTATCATGCGTATCTGTAATTAATCCAATAATTTGTAAATTTCCCACCGAGGTATCCTTATCAAAAGAAAACCGACGCTAACAACCAGATTTCGGTCAAGTTTTTGGCCAAATCACCGAAGAATAAAGATATCCGGGTCTGGTTCCAATCAGGGTAACACATTCTATCACTCTGAGTGCCGCGAATATTTTTGTCAAATCAAATTAAAACAATAAGTTATGAATTTTTAGATCTGTTCAGGGAAATTTCACAAGTATTACTCTGTTATCCGCCGTTTCCAAACTTAACGCCCATACCAGACTTTGTCAACCCGAACCCAGAAGGAAGTTTGTAATTGACAAGCCTGATACATTATAGTACTCTATCCAATTGCGTAACGAACCCATATTCTTGATATTTATAGACAAATACGTTACATGGTTCGGAGATCACTTGGATTTGGAACGTAAGGAAATAGGGAATGAATTTTAATCCATTCAAAAGATCTTCCAAGGGCGGAAGCAAAAATACCCTGGGAAAAATCCTGCACGATTTTGCAGAAATGCAGCCCAACTCGGTCAACTGTAGCCTCTTACCGGCGGATCCCAGAAGCGAGGCGGAGCCCGAAGACCTGGAGCGTGCTTTCATCTTCAAACATGGCGGCCAGGTTCTGGTTAAAAATAAGGCTTTCTATATTACCACACCAGATGGGTTCCGCGCAGAAGACGACCACATGAGCAAAGGGGCGATTTTACACCTGTGGTTTCTCTATAACCGGGTACCCTACACCATCGATACCCGGGTCATGGGACGGATTCGCTTCCCCGACGCCTTTCTGGACGATCTGGCCCCCCGCATTCCCGTGGCCTATATGCTCCAGCCGGTGGGAAATATTCGCAAAATTGAAAACCGCCAATATCTTCGCTATGCCCACAAAGTCGGACACGGAGGCACCCGGGTCTACACCCAACTCCTCTTCGATCTGTATGTGACCAAAACCGATATCTCTTTTCCGGACACGGGCAGCTTGCCGCCCAACATCACCGATATTCACACCATTCCCTATATTGAAAAAACCGAAATTGCCGACCAGCCGCCCGAAGAAGTCGTCAAATTCATGAAAAATGCCATCCGGCTGAATTCCAGGGAAAACCGGGTGGTCTTTGTGGGCAA